>JASHXQ010000059.1 GCA_030043455.1 Nitrososphaerales archaeon
GTGCATTTCGTAACTAACGATGTAGATCTTGGACCGATTATTCTGAAGAAAAAGACCCCGATCGAGCCTCGGGACACCCCCGAAGGTTTGGAGAAGCGCATCCTTGATCTGGAGCATCTAGCTTATCCGGAAGCAATCCAGCTTGTACTGGATGACCGGGTCAGGCTGGATTCTAGTGGCAAGTCTTGTTACGTGGATCGCTACAGTCGCAACTGGGATGTGGAGTGGGAGTCTAGGCAGGGAAAGTACGCGGAGCTGCTCGAAGGCAAGCTTCCGGTATAGCTTACGCGGCAGGTTGTCTTTTCCGTGGATACGATAATTATGGCAGCGGCGCCGCTCGCTTCAGAAGTGAAGCAACAAGTGGCTCAGGACGTCGTGCGGTTAAAGAAAGAGAAACCTGTCACACCAAAACTTGTTGCTTTTCTGATTGGTAAAGATCCGATTTCGCGAACCTATGTGGAGCTTAAGCAAAAGGATTGTGCGGAGGTGGGCATCCTGTCAGAGGTTCGAGATCTGAGTGCCGACGAGTATTCATCTTCCGATGTAATAGACGCCCTAAAAGACGCGAATGACGATCCCACTGTCCACGCTATCATTCCTCAGATGCCTTTCGACGGAAAGGTGCCCGAGGAGGATGTTTTTGCTACGCTCAGCCCGGAGAAAGACGTGGACGGGCTTACCCCCTTCCGCCTGGGCAAATTGATCCGGACTGAGTATGATCTTGAAGGATCCCTTCTGCCCTGCACGCCCAAAGGGATCGCGCTTCTCTGCAAGTATTATCGCGTACCCCTCGAGGGGGCCGAAGTTGTGATAGTTGGGAGAGGCGTCCTGGTGGGCGAGCCTTTGAGAAAGCTCTTACAGGATCTCAACGCCACCGTAACCTGTTGTCATACGAAAACCAGGAATCTTTCGGGTAAGCTGAAGGCAGCGGATCTTGTAGTCGTCGCGAGCGGTCGGCCCCCCGAAATGTTCGGCACAAAGGGCTTCCGATTGGACTCCGAGATGGTTAAGGAAGGATGCTCGGTAGTATCCGTTGGAGTAAGAAAAGATCCAACTACTGGGAAGATGCTGTTTGATGTGGATGTCGGTTCGCTCAAAGGAAAATGTAGCTATCTTACGCCCAATGTAGGTGGGGTGGGCGTGATGACGCGAGCCTGTTTGCTGCAGAATACTCTCATTGCCGCGAAGGCTCAAGCTAGGGTTTCCTAAAAACTCGTGGCGATGTAATCCACCATCGATTTGTAAATTCCCAAGCCGTCTCCGTATAGTGGATGCTCTTCGGTTTCGGTCCAGTTTGGCATTTGGTAACCCCAATAGGCGTCCTCGGGGTGTGGCATCAACCCCATAACTGTGCCTGAGGGAGAGCAAATACCCGCAATATCCAATTCTGAGCCGTTCGGGTTTTCGGGATAGCTTAGGCCCGCCAGATCTCCATTTGACTTTGCGTATTGTAGAGCTATCTGCCCTTTTTCGGAAAGCTTCTCCAAAAGTTCAGGACTTTGCGCAATGAATCTCCCCTCCCCGTGGGCTACTGGATATTTGCGAAGCTTGTTTTCACCGGATGTGAAGATACATCTCGAACCGGCACGAGCCTTCAGATAAACCCAGCGGCACTCAAACCGCCCGGAAGCGTTGTTTGCAAGAGAAACTGAAGGCGCCTCTGAAAAGTCCAAGTAAGGTAAGAGGCCGGCCTCGATCAGCACCTGAAACCCGTTACAAATCCCAAGAATGGGTTTTCCGGCGCTAGCAAAGGCGCGCAGATCCTCGCCCAAGAAATTCTGGATCCGTTTCGCCCAGATCGCTCCCGCCCTAACATAATCACCGTAAGCAAAGCCCCCGGGGAAAACCAATCCGTGGTATGTGTGCAGATTTCTTCTCCTCAGTACGTCGTTAAGGTGGAGAATCTCGACGATTGCACCTTGATCCTCTAAGCACCTTGCCGCATCGACATCCCGGTTGGTACCCCCGACCCGCATCACGCAAAGTCGGACATTTTCACGATTCAACCAGAGATATTCTCCTCTTCGACTTCTGCTGCAGGAATGAATCCACTTTTCCAAGCCACAGCACAGCCCTCGGTAGAAGCTTCGACGATTTTTCTCCCAAAAGAATCGAAGATTCGGATGTGATCTTTCGCAACGGTTCCCAAACGAACGCAAGGGAAACCTTTCAAAACCTTCTCGAATCTCCGCTCCTCACCGGTTTGTACTTCCACCAGAAACCTGGAATTTGATTCAGAGAACAGCAGCTCCGACGACGTCATTCCCTCGAAGTCCTCTGGGAGAACGACCTCCGCCCCCTTCCCATTCGTAATACACATCTCGGCGATCGCAATTGCTAAACCTCCTTGTGAGAGATCGTGCACCGCTCTAACGAAAGGCTGATCGGTAACCTTGTTCATAGCACGGTAGAGAGGTGGAGCCTTCTGCAGATTTACTTGGGGTACATATCCTCCAAGAATCTTTTTGAGATGAAAGTATTCCGAGCCGCCCAATTCAGGTTTTGTTTCTCCCACGAGGTAAATCGCATCTCCCTCATTCTTGAGGGCCGCGCTTTTTGCCTTAGAAATATCCGGGATTATGCCGAGAGCTGTGATTACCAGTGTTGGCAGAATTTCCCCCAAAGGGGTTTCGTTATAGAGGCTATCTTTACCGGAGATGAACGGCGTTCCGAAGGCCTTCGATAGGTCGTAACAAGCTTGAGATGCCCGAACCAATCCACCGAGAGTCTCCGGATCTTCTGGATTTCCCCATGCGAAATTGTCCAAGAGTGCAATTCTCCGGCCTCCAGCCGCCACGTTATTTCGAACAGCTTCATCAATCGCAGAAGCAGCCATCCAGTATGGATCCAAAACAGCAAAACGCGGATTGTAACCACAGGAGATGACCACTCCTTTTCGCGATTGCAAAACAGGTTTCAAGATCGCGGCGTCGTTCGGACCCGAACCCGGGAATTCGAAAGGCTTCAGAACTGTGTTTCCCTTGACTTCAAAATCGTACGTCCTGACAAACCGTTCTTTGCTTGCAATGTTGGGGGATCTCAACAAATAGAGTAAATCTGCGGTAAAGTCCTCCTCCGCAGTCATCCTGGGTCTCCTCTTTGCAATTTTCCTTCTCGGGGAAGGTTTTGAGAGTCTTGCAAGTAATTTGGGAAGAGGTGGAGAGAAGAGAAAATCTAGCTCTAGCTCGCCCAGAACTTCATCACGATTCTTCAGCACCACTGAATTAGATGGGGTCAGCTCCCCGATAGCGTAAGCTTCCACCTCCTCCCTTTCGAAGATGGCGAGGATCTTGGCAACGGAAACAGTTGGAGATGCTATGAGCATCCTTTCCTGCGATTCCGATACCCAGATCTCCCAAGGGTCGATCTTGCTCGTCTTCAGCGGTACGCTGGCAAGATCTATCACTGCTCCGCAACCAAAGTTATTAGCGAGTTCACAAACCCCGGAGGACAGACCCCCTCCACCGAGATCTGTGATCGCCGAGGCGAGCCGGCGATCTCCGATTTCCAACACAGCACGCATCACCTTCTCCTCGACTATCGGATCGGGAATTTGAACCGCAGATCTTAGGGCGTCGGTGTCCCCTTCGATCTTTTCGGAGGCGAAGTTGACTCCGTGAATGCCGTCCCTGCCGGTTCTTCCGCCGGCAATGATCAGAACATCCCCTGCCCTTGCTGTCTTGGAATAGTTGCGATTTTTCAGCAATCCAATACAACCACAAAAGACTAAGGCATATCCGGTGTAAGAGTCATCGAAGTAAATCCCGCCGTTGACAGTGGGGATCCCCATATTGTTTCCGTAGTTGCCCACCCCCGATACTACTCCCGAAAGTAGGTACCTGGGGTGCTTTACTCCTCGAGGAAGCTTGCCGAAAGGGAAATTCAAGTCTCCGAAGAATAGGGTGTCAGTAACTCCGATCGGTTCTGCCCATACGCCCAGTATGTCTCTGATGACGCCCCCGACCCCTGTCGCCGCGCCACCGAAGGGTTCCACGGCACTCGGATGATTGTGCGTCTCCACCTTGGCAGCAATAGAAATCGAGTCTTCAAAATTTACAATCCCTGCATTGTCCGAAAAAGCAGATGCGACCCACTTCGCTCCAATCTCGTCAGTGGCCCTTTTGATGTAAGAGTGGAACAGACCATTGATCGACTCTCTTCCGAGAGAGATCTTGGATTTGAAGACCTTGTGAAAGCAGTGCTCAGACCAGGTCTGAGCGATGGTCTGGATTTCCACGATCGTCGGATCTCTTTTGAGTTTGCGAAAATAAGCCATCACCGAAGAGACTTCCGAGGGGCTCAATCCGGTCCCCAGCCTGCGACAGAGCTGAAACGCCTTTTTCTCGTC
>JASHXQ010000060.1 GCA_030043455.1 Nitrososphaerales archaeon
TCGGGAAAAGTCCAGCTGCCTCGCTTTTGAGCCAGCTCCAATACTCTTTCAACCCGCCTCTGTCCAGCCTCTCTCTGAATTTCGATCAGCCGAGACGGATCATCTTCGGTCCAAAGTCCTCTGAACAGGTTGGAGCGGAAGCAAAGCGCCTCGGGGGCAAAAAAGTTCTGATCGTAACTGACACCAATGTGGAAAAAGCGGGACTGTCGGGCAGAGTACAGGAGTTCCTGGAAACGGCGGGCTTGAAAACCGACACTTACAACAAGATCTCGTTCGAGCCCACTATGGAGAGCGTGCAAGGTGCCGTCAAGGCGGCCAGAGATTCAGGGGATTACAATGCGGTGGTGGGTGTGGGTGGCGGCAGCGTTCTGGACACTTCCAAGATGGTAGCTAACATGCTTACCAATCAGGGGGATCCGCGGACTTATCTGACCCCCACAGAAGACAAGTTCACTTCTCCCAGCGCTCCCAAGATCCTCATTCCAACTACGGCGGGAACTGGGAGCGAGGTTTCCAACTATTCCGTGGTGATCGAAAAAGAGTCGATGTACAAGACCTGGGCTGCGAGCCCGAATCTCCTTGCGGAAGTCGCGATCGTGGATCCCTCGATGATGGTGACCTGTCCTCCCAGAGTCACCGCAGGCTGCGCCCTGGACGTCGGGGGCCACAATATCGAGGGCTTGATCAGCAAAGAATCGAACCCCATGTCCGATGGCTATGCTCTGGAGGCAGTAAAGCTCCTCTTCCGTCACGCGAGAAAAGCCTACAACAGTCCGGACGATCTCGAGGCCAGATCCGGCATGGCCATGGCGTCCACCTTCGGCGGGATTGTGATCGCTTTTCCCTGGATCGGTGGTCCGGCAATTTTAGGGCATTGCCTGGCTGAAGCCTTCGGCCCGAAGTACGGAGTCCCCCATGGAGTTGCGGTGGGAATAGCCCTGCCCTACATGTTGAATTTCAATCTACCAGCTTGCACAGAAAAAGTGGCTTTCTTTTCCGAAGCTGTGGGATCGAGACGCTGGGGAAGGTCGGAAAGAGAGGCAGCCGAGCTTGTCCCACACGCGATCTTGCGGCTCATGAAAGATCTGGAGCTTCCCACGACGCTGAAGCAGGTCAACTTTCCCAGAGCAGATCTTGTATCCTTTGCCGAATACATCGTCCGGGAGCGCCAGCAGATCTACAACCTGCCGCGGTATAACCCCAGAAGGCTAACCCTCGAAAATACGACTCAGCTCCTGACCGACATGTACGAAGGTGCTCTCGAAAACTAGGCCTAAGGAAGATCGTAACTGAACTCGCGCCGTACGCTTTCCGTCCTCGTCATGAGGTAAATCCCGATGAAGATAATTCCAATTGATACGATCTGATAAAACCCAATCTCCTCGTGAAGGATGACGTAAGCCGCCGCGAGGCCGAATAGAGAGGAGATCGGAAAGATCAAAGTAGACCGGATGGCTCCGAGCCACTTGAGCGCGAGGAAATTGAAGTAGAGCGCTCCACCGAAGACAATAATTCCGATCAGGAAAATTTTTCCTACTTCCACGAGGTTCGAGGGAAAAGTGATCGCCAGATAGGCAGAGATCAAAAGAACGGGCCAAACTATGCTCGAACGGAATACAATGAATCGTACAACGTCAATCCTCTCCGAGGCGTAGGTGATGATGTTGTTGTCTATCCCCCAGCACAGTCCGGACAGAAGAATCAGTAAGTGGCCTGGTGCCAAGAAATCCAGCGTAGTACTCGAAAATTCCAGATTTGTGGCGACGACCACGACTCCTATCGCTACTAAAATGACCGCAACCAGGCCCACTCGATTTAATTTTTCATGAAAGAGGAGCGACGCGATGACGATCGTAAAGACCATTTCCGCGTTCGCTAGAAGGGAAGCATCCGCGGCGGTCGTACTCTGGAGGCCAAAAAAATATGCGAGCGGCCCAACTATTCCTCCGACAAGAGAGCTCACAAGTACGATTCCATATATTCTGCGATGCTTGACTCCCGTCACTTGAGTTTGCTGAATTTTTCTAGCTTTTCTTGCGTTGGTCACTCCCAGTGGCGTGAATATGGCAAAGGGAGCGAGTGCACAGATGGCCGTGAAAAAAAGGGGGCTGACTGTGGAGATGACCGGCTTGGAGACCGTGGGAAATAGTCCGAGAAGAAAGCTGGTTACGACGACTGTAGCATAACCCAGGGTCATCGCTCGCTCGTTATTTGGTCTAGTCATCTTTGAGACTCTAGCCTGGGGAACGAAACTATGGAAAAGCCATCGAACAAGATCTAGAAAACTCTCCGACCTAAATGGAAGATGGCAGCTCCGGTAGAGGGTCGATGAGCTGGATTAATGTCGTTTTTGGATGCCGGATCGAAAAACTGCCGGAAATTACTGATCAGAAAATCGGTCCGATCAAATTGAACGATTGTTGCGGAAAAATCAGAACCCTTGCAATTTCAGAAGTTATTGGCGGAGTTGATTGTAGCGAAAACAAAATTCTAGCAAGGAAGTCTGCAAAAGCTGATTCTTCTTTGAAAATCTATGTAATGGTTAAAATAACCCGCAGGCCAACAAAGTGTGTTATGTTCGACCTCAAAGACTACGCGAAAAAGGGGTTCAAGTTCATGGTCATTGGCGCGGTGGGGTCGGTAGTAAATCTTGGAGTGCTATACGCGCTTGTGCAGTACTTGAAACTCTATTACCTCTGGGCGGAAGTCATCGCCATCGTGGTAGCTTTTGCGGTGAATTACAACGGAAACATTCTGGTGAAGAACATCAATGTGAGCAAGAATGTCGCTCAGGAGCTAGCACCAACTCCCGAGATTATGAAATCTCAGAAATCTGAGGATGTCTCTCCAAAGTCGCCCGACTAGTTAGTCCTGCTTGAGTCTTTTCAGTATCTTTTGCCTGGACTTGCTCCTCAGGCACTCTGCTGCTGGAGGGAATGAGACTACAGGAATTTGTCAGCAAAGTCGCGCATGCTCTGGAGCTGGGTCTCAGCTGGAATTTTCCCATCTGGACTGGTGACTAGTACTGCCTTCGAGACGCCCAGTTTCTCCAGTTCCGAGATGATATTTTCGTTTTCTATCATGTTGCCAGAAACGATGATCCGCTTTTCTCCAGTCGCTCCGACGTACTCTGACTCTTTCGCTTGAGTGTTCAAACCGATCCTTACGCAGATCTCCCTTTTCTCAGCTGACGGAGAGATTTTTCTGAACTGACCCACCAGCTCGCGGAAGGAAGCGAGAGGAATAACGTTTGGGTGCCATGCATCTCCCAACTCCGCGGCTCTCTTCATCGCAGCTGGGCTGACCCCTCCGATCCAGATTACGATCGCCCTATCAACCGGCGCTGGCTCGAACACCCCATCATCGAAAGTAGCTTTCAATGCGCCACCGTAAAATTTCCCTTCGCCTTTCCAGAGATTTCGAAATAGAAGTATGGAATCGTTCAACATCTTTCCTCGACGGTGATAATCCGCACCTACGTTTCCAAATTCTTTTTCGTTCCAGCCGGAGGCCATAGCCAACAGGACGCGGCCTCCTCCGGCGAAGGCATCAATCGAGGCCAGCTGCTTTGCAGCTGCGACGGGATTTCGCATTCCGATGATCAGGGAAGAAATGCCTAAATTGACTTTCTTTGTAAGCGGAGCAAGATACGCTAGGGTCGCGATACTATCGAAGATCTTCTCATAAGGAGTGCCACTACCGCGAGACATGAGGATGTGATCAGTCGTCCAGAGCGACTCATACCCCAGTTTTTCCGCTTCAGTCGCGACGGACGTCAGTCCATCGAGAGAAAGAGCCTCTCCATAATTGGGCACGCCGATTCCAAATTTCATGGTCGAATATTCCTGATTCGAAGATCCCGAGAAATCACTGCATTTGGAAACATAAAGCAGTCTGCCCGAGTTGCTCGCTATCCAAAAACGAAGTTCGACCGCTGGAAAATTTGCCTAAAAATAGAGTTTTTACTCGCGATAAGTATTCGATATAGACTATTGAGGAAAGAGTAAATCACGGCGCTCAGAAGCTGGTGGTTGAGGCCGGCCACATGCAAGGGATTGATTCGGGCAAACCTTTTTTTCTTCGGCCGACTGGGCTTTCCGTTGCCAGCTTCTCGCTTCGAGGGATTTTGAGAGGGATTATGTCGCTCAGCTTCAATACTTGATTATTTTGGACATTTAGTGATTCTCTACTTAGTTTGGATTTGATGTTTAAGAATTGGAGGAACCCCAGCCAGAGCAAAATGACCAGCCGGTCACAGCGCAGAATCCTCCGGGAACTGACACTAAGGTGGCATCGCCTCCCGAGGTAAAAAAGAAGAGATTTGCTTTTCCGAGTCTGGGGTTTGGCAAGAAAGATAAGCCCAAGCCTCAACCTTCCACTCCTATTGGTCAACCCAGTTCTCCGGCCAACTCATCAAACCAAACTGTCGTCCAATCAGGCTCTCAGCAAACCGCACTGGTGAAGAGGCCCCCGCCGCCTAAACTAGTCAGGTCCAACAAGCAGAGGCCCCCACTCCGCAAAGGCGACCCCAAGAAAAAACTAGGCTTAAAGGGAGGCGAAAGACTTCCCGACGAGCTAGTCCACGTCACCGGAAACCGAGTTCTGATTCCCAGTTTCGACGAGTTCGATCGTCTAAAGGACATTACCTATCCTGTAAAAGAGCCGTTCCAGTACGTGAATCTTGTGGAACGGGATGGAGAAGTGGTGTACAATGTTTTCGAGCCCCAGCTCACGAGACGCGAGAAGGCTATTCATAAGAAGATCATAACCGCGTACGACCTGCTCGTTAACGTCGGCACAGTTCTGATCGACGTAGAGGATCGCCTAAAATTCCTTGAAGAGACCTATAACGAGATTATAGATATTTACAACATCAAAATGTCCCCGGTAGAGTATCAGAGGATCCTCTACTACATTGAGAGAGATTACGTGAGATACGGAAAGGCAGATACTCTGATCAACGATCGCTTTATCGAAGACATCAGCTGCAACGGTCCGGACAACCCGGTATACGTGTATCACCGGTTTTTCGAGTCCATTCGCACTAATGTCGTGTTCGGTGAACTGGAGCTTAACAATTTCATCCTACGGCTCTCTCAACTTTCTGGCAGGCACATCTCCATACTGCAGCCCATCAGAGACGCGGCGCTTCCAGACGGTAGCCGAGTCAATATGACACTAGGCAAGGAAGTCACGAAGAAAGGTTCCACCTTCACCATCCGCAAATTCCGTTCCGAGCCAATCTCTCCAATCGAGATTGCCTCCCTGAAAACCGCGAGCACCCAGATGCTCGCCTATCTCTGGGTCCTTGTGGAATATGAGCAATCCTTCCTCATTTCCGGAGGCACTGCGTCTGGAAAAACCACTCTGCTCAACGCGATCAGTATGCTCATTCGGCCCGAAAACAAGATAGTTTCCGTGGAAGACACCCCCGAAATCAATCTCGCTCATCCGAACTGGATTCAGGCTGTGACCAGGGTGGGTTTTGGTGAAGCGGGCGGCGCAGGAAGTGTATCCGGAATCTCAGGGCTTTCCGGAGTTGGAGGGAAGGGAAAGAGCGCGGGTGACATTACTCTCTATGATCTCTTGATCGCGGCCCTCAGGCAACGGCCCGACTACATCATTGTAGGCGAAGTCAGAGGTGAGGAAGCTTACACTCTTTTCCAGGCAATCTCTGTCGGGCACGCCGCCATGGGTACTGTCCATGCGGCATCCATGGTGGAACTCCTCGCGAGGGTCGAATCCATGCCCATGAATGTGCCGCGAGTCCTCGTTGCAAACTTGGATATTGTCATCTTTCTTGCCGCTATTCGTAAGGGCGAGGAGAAAGTAAGAAGGGTCCGGGAGATTGTGGAAATTTTGGGAATTGATCCGGGCACCAAAGAACTGATCACTAACACGGTCTTCCGCTGGGATCCGATTACAGACAAGGTAGAATACCTCGGCAGAAGTTTCATCATAGAGAAGCTGGCCAAGAATTTTGGAATTCCGAAAGATGACCTCGATGCCGAAGTTGCAAAGAGAACTCAGCTTCTGGACGACCTCAAGAACAGAGGCGTGGTCAACTACAAGGAGGTCACAGAAGCAGTCAGACAGTACTACTTGGAACGCGAGGCCATTGCGGTAGAGATGGTCAACCGGAAGAAGAGCTCCGGATCGAAACAGTCTGGCGAGGAACAAGCCCTGAACAAGCTCTGATTATGTGAGAGTGCGGGTTCTGGTTGGCACAAATTCAAACAACTGCCACGAAGGAAGACAAGAAGAAGAAGACTCAGAAGCCACAGACGAAAATTAGCTGGTGGAACAAGTTCAGCTACTTCCCCTTTAGATGGATCGATAACAAGCCACATCCCGGCATCCTGCAGATCCTGTACAAGGCGGATATCCAGATGTTGCCGGGAATGTTTCTCGGATCCATCGTACTCACAGCGATCATGGTCACGGTTGCCCTGCTTTTCGTATCTTGGTTTGTCTTCTCTTTAATCCTCAACAGCCCGCTCGCGCTGATTTTTGAGCTGGTCCTCCCACTCGCGGGTCTCGGTGCCTCTCTGGGCGCTCTGCCTCTAATCACACTAAACAAGATCACTGGTAAGCGGGTTAAGATCGACTCGGTGTTGCCCTTCGTCCTCGCCTACATGGCAACTCTCTCTAGTGCGGGAATGAACCCAGTGGAGACGATCAGGTCGGTGGGACTCAAAGATTTCGGTCCAGTATCGCGGGAATTTCAGAAGATTTCTTATCGGTCCGACGTGCTTGGAGAAGATATCATCTCTGCGATCAATCACATCGCACTGAATACTCCTTCTGACACTCTGCGCGAATTGCTCATTGGCATGTCTAACATTATTATTTCAGGTGGCAGCCTCCGAACTTATTGTGAACAGGAGTCAAGGGAGCTCTTTACCCTAAAGCGAGCAAAGCTCAAGGGTTTCATCGATAGTCTGGCCGCTTTCAGTGAGGGCTACATCGGTGGGATCATAGTTTCGTTGATTATGGGCGTGATAGGAATCATCGTTCTGGGAGCGCTGGGCCTGAAAGTGCTGCCCTTTCTCACGACAGCGGACCTTTTCGACATCTTGATCTTCGTTCTGGTGCCGTTGATCAACATCGTCTTTCTCGCGATGCTCGAGACCAGATTCTCCTCTGGAGAAGTCTGATTCCAAACTTCTCTGACTAGACAATACGCATCGGTCCGAATAAACGAAATACTGGAAGCGACCAACTCCTCTTGCTTTGATCGATCTATCTTTTGCGATCACACCTCTCGCGATTCGGTCGTTAATTCCGAGGATCGCGTCCGCAGGCGCGGCTCTCGTCGCATTAGTCATTGCACTTGCCCTAATTTTTGCGGGCCGTTTCTTAGTCCGGGTCATCGCTTTTCTTGCTGTAGGAGTTGCCGTGGGCTCTGCTGGAGCAGCCTTTGGAGCCACCTACCTCGGAGTCGTAGGTCTCGTTCTGGGCGGAGTCATCGGTTTCTTTGTGGGAGGCTTTCTCAGTCTCTTCCTGCTGCCATTGGCTATCGGTTTCGCAACGGGCTTGGTGGTCTATCATCTAATGCAGACGTTTGTCGACATCTACGTACTTTCACTGATCCTTGGTATAATCTTCTTCGTGATCGGAATTTTTCTATCCCTAAAATTGCTAGCTCTCGCCGCCGTGGTTTTTGGAAGTTTGTTACTTTTTGATGTCTTGATCTTCTTTCATTTCCCCGGAGTGTTCGCCCTGCCGATTGCGATCCTGATGGGCGTCATTGGTTTCTGGGTTCAGGACGGCTTTGAGAGTAAAGGCCGGCAGGGATCTAAATTCTCTTCTTGGAGCAAGAGTTCTCCTCCGGCCTCTACTGTCCAGGTGAATCCATCCGCTCCTTCGCCCCCAACCTCCACCAGCCCGAGCACTAGTCGGTACTGCTCTTATTGCGGCTCTAGGGTGGACAATCCGGCAGCGGTTTACTGCCCTAACTGTGGCGCGAGTCTTGGAAACTAAATCTCTCTGATTATCATGGATGATCCTTGCACCGTTACTTTGTCCAATGGATCAAGTAAGATGAAGGGGTAGTCGCTCGGAAAAGTTCGGTTCATTTTGCCAAATTGGTTAGCAGGTTTTCGTGATTCCTTCGAAGCCCCCTCAACGGGAAAACATATCGACGATAGAATAGGGACTCCGGAAATGAGACCCGTATTAGTGTAAACAGGATCTTAGATCACGGCAGATTCATATACATAAATTTGCACTTTCATGCCTCGTTTCGGGCTACATTTTTTGCCAAGCAAAGCAGATGCAGACTTGACCACAGTTCACCTGCCTAAAGAACTCGCTGAGAGAATTCGACGGCGACTGAAAGACAGCGATTTTAAAAATATGGACGATTATGTTGCGTACGTCCTTGGTCAAATTTTAGACGAAATCGAAGGTACGAAAGCTCCCAAGACCGAAGAGGTCTTCACCGAGAAGGAACAGGGAGACGTCGAAGAGCATCTTCGCTCTCTCGGATATATGTAGCAGTTCTTTTCGAGTTTCCCGGTTTTGATTAGCGGGATACTAGAATCTCAGATGAGGAATTTCAGCAGAAATTCGTAGCTGATGAACAGCAGGATCACTACCTGTGCCATTTTTATCAGAATGTCTTTGGACGCGAGGCCTGTCCCCAGTACCATTCGAGCTCCGACTACACTGCCAATGGCCCCACCTATCATGAGGATCAGAAAGTAAAAGACATCGATCTGCGGCGGCTTTGCGGTAATATATCCCAAAGAGCCTCCGACATACCTGAAGAACGAAGCAAAGAGACTCGTACCCAGTACCATTTTCGTATCCAGTTTGAAAAGCAAAAGGAACAATACAACACTGAGGCTCGCGAGACCCACTCCAAAGAGTCCAGTTGCGATCCCGATCAGAACTCCTTTTGCGATTTGTACTCCAAGGGCGAGTGGGCTAGTCCCGTAAAACCGGGAAATCTGCGGTTGCATCTGTACCTGATTGATCGGCATCTGGACATTCGATACAGGAGTGATCTTTGATCCTGGGGATCCATTTCCGCTTGAGAGTTTTTTCTTCTTTTGCCAATCATTTATGAAAAGATAGGACGTGAAAAATGCTAGCCCCAGAGTAAAGGCTCCGAAAACATGTTCGAGTGGACCAGATTGAACCGTGGTCGCCCATCTCGCGGCGAGAAATGCACCAGCCACTCCGGACAAGCCTACCACCACCCCAAGCTGGAGATCGACCTGTTTTCGTTTGAGGAAGGTCAATACGCCCACTAGGACAAAAACAGCGGATGCGGCAAGGACAGTCCCCGTCGCACTTTGATATTGAATGCCCGCATAATTTACGAGAAAATAAATCGTCAAGACTCCTGCTCCGCCGCTGGTTACATTTGATAGACCGCCGGTTAATACCCCCAGAACGAAGATCACGAGAACAACTAAGAGGTACGGAATCATGAAATTTACTAACTTACTCCGCTAGAAAATTATTGAAAAAACAGAGGGTCTGGGAACGACGTTACCTCTGAATTAGTTATATGAATTTGGTTCGCTTTCGCAACCTGTTGTCTCATGATCGAAAATCGAGATCTTCCTGAAAGTCTAAGATCACCGGGAATCTTGTTACTGAACTCTTTGCACTTTCGTGAGATGACAATAATCCTCAACCATTCGAAAATTGCTAACGCCCTAAAGATCTTGTTCCGTATGTACGCATGATAGCAGTGTATCGACAATCGATACTAAAAATTTCGAAAATCCCAGCAAGGTTTTTCTACGCAAAACGAAGGTTTACAATCTGTAGCCATGATAAGTACCAGTGATTCTAGTAAAAAAGTCGTCGTGCTGGGACTTGACGGCGCGACTTTTGATATTATTCGGCCGATGATTGCTGAAGGCCGACTGAAAAATTTTGCACGGATGATGGACAGGGGTAGCTCGGGCAACTTGATTTCTACCATCCTTCCACTCTCGTCAGTTGCCTGGTCCTCCTTCGCAAGTGGTCGTAATCCAGCAAAACATGGGATGTATGATTTCTCGAAAAGAGTGGAAGGATCCTACACTTACGCTCCAGTAACGTCGCTAGATCGCGGAGCAAAGGCGATCTGGGAGTACGCTTCTGATGCGGGAAAGCGATGTCTGATCGTCAATGTTCCTCTCACCTACCCACCGGAGAAAGTAAATGGTGTAATGATTTCCGGGTTTCCGTATCCGGAATCGAGACGGGATTTTGCGTGGCCCAGAGAGACGATAGAAGAGATCAAGGAACAATTAGGCATCACTTCTATACTCAAGCCCAATCCCCAATTTCTCAAGGAGGGGGATGAGCGAAAGATCGCTGCTGAGGTAAACGAGATCACAAAGAACCAGACTGAGATTCTGAAATACTATCTCCGAAAGAGCGATGAACACTGGAATCTAGTAATTTCCGTCTTCGATGCTACAGATGTTGTGAGTCACTTTTTCTGGCATCACATCGATCCAAACCATCCAAAATACAATGCGGAAAAGGCAAAACTATACGGTCCGCTTTTGTACGATGTCTACGAGCAACTAGATCTCGCAGTTGGAGATCTTCTCAAAGTACTCGATCAGAAGGACAATGTCTTTGTAATTTCCGATCATGGCTTTGGTCCGGTCTACTACGCGGTCTACATGAACAACTGGTTAATCGACAATAACTACCTCAAGCTAAAACGTAGCAGTGGGACGAGATTCCGCAAGACCCTTTTCGATATGGGCATTACAAGTGAATTTCTTTTCAATACGGTAAAGAAGCTGCATATCGTCGACACAAAGACCAACACCTACAACAAGAATTCCAAGAAAGTTTCCTTTGCCAAGAAAATGACTCTTTCCACAGATGACATTGATTGGGACGAAACCCTAGCATACGCCTCGGGGAACTACGGACCGATCTATGCGAATCTGAAGGGAAGGGAGCCTAACGGAAAGGTGGAGCGGGGCAACGAATACGAAAGCCTGATCGCAGAGCTGGTTGGGAAGTTGAAGCTCGTGCGCGATCCGAAGACGGGTCGACCCCTTTTCGATTTGATCTACACTAAGGACCGCATCTACTCGGGACAGTTCTACGATTCAGCTCCGGACATTCTCTACTTCGACAGCACCTGGCTAAACTATCCACTCAGAGTCTTTGAATTTGGCAGTCGAAAGTTGATCGCTCCGAACCCCATCTACACGGGTGCCCACCGTATGGAAGGTGTTCTCATGGGAGCGGGCCCTGATATTGCGCACAAAGTGTACATGAACATGTATCTGATCGATCTTGCACCCACAATCCTCCACATGCTGGGACTTGGTGTCCCTACTGACATGGACGGAAAGGTGCTGACCGAGGTTTTCGATCCGAGCAGCGAATTCATGGCCCGGAAAACTCAATACTTTGACGAGAGTAGGGTCACGAGTATCCGAGAGATTACTCAGAAAGTGCTCCGATCGAGCAAGATGAGAATTTAGGGCAGCAGTTCTCGATCGGACGTTTTTCTCTCCTCGAAGAAACGCCACACATAGAGAATTCTAGACTTTTTGGAGGAGGGTTGATTATCCTCCCAAATTTTCCGGAAAATAGATTCGGGGTACGTACCGGATGTTCTGAGCGCTTAAATCGAGTTTTGACATCCAGTTCACTCGCGTGAAACTTTGTCCTCGCAAACTGTCGTCGAAAACCTGCAAGAGGTGAAAATCCCAAATGCGCTCGCTGGAAGGATTCGAAAAATTGCTCCCTATGGTCAGTCCGATTCAATCGATTCTTACGTCACGACCCTGCTCGACGAATTTGTGACACAGCTGGAGAACCCTGCTCCGGCGAGAAGAAGATACAATCCCTTCAGTGACAAAGAACTGAACCAGATCCGGGAAGAAATCAGAGACTATTCTCTCTATCCGTAGACTTTTCTAGATTCTCTTAGGAGGAAACTTTCCTCCAAAGCCAACCCGCTATTTTCTCAGCTTTCCATTTTATCCAATCGCATCGAAGATTGACGCGCGGTCTAGCTGACATCTTATTTTCGATTTTCTTGGCAACACCTTTGGGATTCATGACATAGATTATCGCTCCGTAACGCAATAAACGGCATCTCTCGAATAATCGGATCCACGCTAGGCTAGAATCGAGCGTCCATCCAGACTTGAGTTCAGATTCCGAAATGAAACCCAGAGCTCGCTCTGTAGTGACGACTATGGATGAGATGGATCTGATCGAATGCATCGACGAGGGCTTAGGTGTACTGGGCAGGGACGATCAACGGAAGATCTACTGGCGGATGCTTCTCATAGGGAAGATGAGAGAAAACGGGACGAGTGACAAGGGAATCCTCAGAGATCCAGAGGGGTTCTTGAAATCCATAGAGGATACTTTCGGAATAGGAGCTTGGGCCATTGAGCGAGCCATCACTCAGGAGATCAAGAAAAAGTTCGAGCTCGACCCTACTGGCTCCGGGAGTTTGGTGTCTGCGATCAAGACGGCGATGCATAAAATCTCAGAGCTCCAGGACGACGATTAGCTTCAGCTGATCTACAATCCGCATTCTAAGATCTCGAACTAGATCGATGTGAGTTACTGTATTGAAAATCAAGATAGAATTTTCCTGGATCACAGTCAACGTGCAGAGTTTCCGCCCCGATTGTTGGCCAAAAGTTCTTGTTCGACGATTGCAGAAGCAAACTGCCGACAAGATTTGAAGGTTAAATATTCGTTTGAAAGTGAGGCTGGGAATAGGATTTGGCAACAATTAAAGAACGGATCCAGCGCGTACGAGTTAGGCAGAAAAAGCCCCGGAAAATATACAACGGCTTTGATCCGGAATTTTATGGATTTTATCAAAACTGAGACCTCCTTCGTTTATCGAAGCCCGACACGTGGTAGCTGATTCTTTTCAGGAATCCTGGGCTCGAAGTCCCGTGAGGATTTCGGGTACGATATCAAGATTCCAAGAGAGGGAAAAATCGCAACGAATATAGATTCAAAGTCATAATTGCTGTCGGGACGCCTGAACTGGAAGCGAAAGGGGACAGCGACTTCATACTTTGTCGAAGGATCGGAGTACGGATGCCGAGAAGAAAATCATCGCAGAGTCTCAGCTGAAAGGAAACACTCTTCGCACGTACATTTACGTGGTTACGCACAAAAAAAGTGGAGTCAGGGAAGTACAGCGGGAGCTCCATCTCTCGAGTTCATCTCTTGCACAGTACCACCTCAGCAAGCTGGTCGACTTGCAACTTCTGACCGAGAAAGGCGGCGAGTACTACGTCGCGGATCAAATACGGGTCGATGTCCTCAAGGATTTCTTGAAATTTGGGACCCTAATTGTTCCCAGGTTCATTTTCTACGCCGTTTTCTTCACAATTATCGCGGGCTTTTTCGGGGTGATTGTAATAGAGAGGCCCTTTAGCGAACTGGACATTTTCTTTGTATTGATGCTTGTCGTGGCCAGTGCCCTTTTCTGGTATGAGGCTTTGCGGGCATGGCTCAGGGGCCCAGTCTAATCTTTTTCCAGACTCCACGATGCGATGTCCAACAAAACAAGACTCGCCTTAGTCTCAATAGCTATCTTACTCCTTTTTGGGAGTCTTACAACTCTCATCGTTTTTCCCTCTTTATCTCAGATCGCCCCTCTGCCCTTCAAACCGGTGATATTGTATTATGATTACGAGAACTTGCCCTTTAATGAGTCACAGTTTCCCGCCATTGTGGAGAAGACGTTAGATTATCATTTCAACACGCTGATGGTCTTGGTTTATTTCAACCATCAGGAGATCTTCAATAGGTCGACGTTAGAGTATTTCTACTTGTACGCACGCTCTAAAAATCTCACTTTCGTCCCGAGTTTCTACATTGAATCTTTGAAGGATAATTTCAGTACCACTGGTTTTCCTTGGGTCAATGTGGACATGGAGAAGGTGGCTCCAAGTTTACAACGATTCGTGTATGCTAAAGTTTCTAGTCAGGGCACTGCTTTGGTTTCCATCACCTCGCCCTATGGTCAACCAGTAGAATTCGAGCCTTCTCTGGAAATTCTCGAAACTTATTCGAGCACACCGATATTCTGGTTTCAGCAGTTTAGCTACTGGCATCCCAACCACATTTGTTCGGTTGCATCTTGGATGGTTCACACTCAGCTGGAGTATGATTCTGAATTCAACTATTGCCTAAAATATTCTCAGGGCGTCATGGTCTTTGATTACTACAACCTGCTGAAATACAATCTCAACTAATAGCTCAATTAGATCGAAGTCAGGCCAAAATAATCTAATACGAGAAAAAGAAACCCCCGGGGCAGCAGGGAATCCGGTTGGATTAACTTTGACCGACTCAGCGACAACCGTACCTCCCAAGACGCCCGAAAGTTCGGGTGTATCGGATTCCGTTACACCGAAGCCTCAGTCAAAGCGAAAGAACAAGATCAGCTGGTTTTACAGCATTCTCCCGTACAGCATTGCCTCAGGTCCTCTTTCCATCTTCATTCAACTCGCTCTGTTGCAATATTATGGGCAAATTACCGGGACCGTCTACATTGGCTTAATCACGACGGTCTATAATGGGATTACTATACCCGCAGCGATGATCTGGGGTTTCGCCACCGATCGAACTCACAAGCGGAAACCCATCATTGCCTTGAGCTTCATAGTTGTGGGAGCGGATCTCGCGGCCCTTTTCCTCACTCACTCCGCGCTGGGAGTTGGTCTTGACTACAGCATCTTCGGGTTATTTGCAGCAGCATCGGCAACTCCCTACAATCTCCTCATCATGGAGACTCAGCCCAAAAACGGCTGGGCCTCTGCGTTCGCGAAATTTTCGATGATCGGAACCCTGGGCAATGTCATAGGCTACCTCCTCAGCTTGGTCTGGGTAGCTTTTCTGCCGTTCCAATGGTTGATCCTCCCTCTAGCTGCACTTTGTCTGGTGTCTGCAGGACTATCTGTGCTGCTAATACAGGAGCCGAGCTTCGTTTTCGAGCGACAAATGATTGTCATGCAAAAGCCGAGTTTCTTTCACAGACTACAGACATTACCGCTAATGTTCTTACATTTACCGCGACTGCATGATTTCAAGAGAGTTTTCAACGGACTACAGCATGAGCTCACCAGCCAAGTTCCGATCCTCTACCTTTCAATTGTAGCTTTCAACATTGCCGGCGGAATTTTCAACACCTCGCTTACTCCAGCTATGACGCGAAATGGCCTCAGCCAGAGTGACATTTACCTCGTATACTTGGTCGCAATGGTGCTCCAGGTAATTTCCTTCCGCATCGCGGCTCCTCTGATCGCCCGTAGAACTCTAGTCAAAACTGCCACGGCGGGTCTGGTTCTTCGATCAGTCTGCTACGCCTCGATGGGAATCGGGGTGTACCTGATTTCGGGAATTTGGTTCATTTTGCCATCGATCATTTTCTATCCCATCGCAGCCGGAATTGCATATGCCGTCTACTATACTTCGTCGAGCACCATGGTCTTCAACTCCCTTGGCTCGAAGGGTCATGGATCCGCTCTCGGTGTATACAGTGCCCTCGTGGGAATCGCTACCATGGCGGGATCTCTGATTTCCGGTTTTACATCGGTTTATCTCGGATACTACGTAACTTTCATGCTCGCCGCGTTTTTCCTTGCCATGGCCGCGATCCTCACTTCTCGGCTCGCCCGCTTCGAAATAAAACCCAAGGTTTTGCAGGCCAACAATTAAAGGGAGGCCAGATTTTCCAATTCGGGCAAAAATGGAAGTTTTTTCTATGAGAATATTCGCTATTTTCAGGCCAATGCCCCATCAAGTTTAATTTGGCTATTGTACAAGGAGTTGGGGCAGAAACCGAGAATCTGGCTTAAATTTTAGGGTATCTTAGCATTTGGCAACTAAAGAAATCACTGCGATATCGCTCATCGGTCAGCTGCCACTAGCAGCGATAGAGATCCCCTGTAAGGATATCGATGGCAGTAGACGATTCTACAAGGAAGTAATGGGATTTCGGGAGATCGAGGAGGAGTTTTCCCCGGCTTCTCGCAAGGAGGAGAATATCAAGGATTATCACTTTGATCTCGGAAACATCCGGTTGACCCTTTCTCAAATTGTAACTGCAAAGATGACTGAAGAGGGGAGGGGAGTAGCTCCAATACCGGCGGGCAGACATTTTGTTTTCGTAGTCGAGAATGCGATTGACGCTGTATACGCGGATCTATCCAAGCGGGGTGTGAAATTCAAGTCGCGAAAAGTCTACGAAGACTCGAATGGCAAGGCAGTGTGGTTCTCTGACCCCGATGGAAACCTGATCTATCTATGGCAGCCGCCGCACAGAGACTCGAAGAACTTTAAGGGCGTAGAGTCGATTGTGCGCCACTACGAGCTCGTGTCTAGGGCGCTCGCTGATTTACGAGAAGACGAGGCAGTAAGCGCCTAATCGGGAGTTCTTAATCCTCGCGCCACTTGAAGAATCTGACCGCCAGCGCGAAGACTACAGCAGAAATTACAACCAAGACGGCTATATCGATCATAGCCTGGTTGTAGTTTGAGTAAACCATGACGTTGTTCAAGCCGGCAATGAGATAATACAACGGAAGAACGTGTGCGAACTGCTGGAGATAAATCGGCATCTCGCTTATCGGAAAGAACGTACCGGACAGAAACATCATCGGAAAAGTGATGATGTTACCGACGACACCTGCGGACTCGACACTCTTCGTAACTGTACCGACTAGCATGCCCAGCGAGACAAAGAATAGGGGTCCAATGATCAAAAATGGTATAACAGCTGCATTTATCGTCAGCTGCGCAGAGAATATGGCCCTGCCGATCACGGTCATCAAAATGAAGGATATGATCGAGAGTAAAACATACCAGATTACCTTGGAGGTGAGCCATTCACCCTTAGTGAGTGGGGTGAGCGATAACTGCTTGAAAAACTTTGATTTTTTGTACTCAGAGGAAATATTCACCATCGAGAACATCGGGCTCGTCAAAATCGAAAAGCCAACAAGACCCGGTATCAGGAAATCGATATAGGTGTAAGACTTTGAGACTACGTTTTGGGTCGCCAGTCCAATAACCGCCGTTGCATTATGAATCCGCAGATTGAACGCGTTGATAATGGCGTTAGTTACGCCAATCACTACGTCGCCCGATGTGTCTGTCGGATTGCTAAAGACTGTGACATTCACCTGGGTTTGACCTGACGAGGGCGACCCGGAGGTAAAGCCGGCCGCAACGGCTGAACTGAAGTTAGAGGGAATGTAAAGGCCGATAGCTCCGCTGTTCGACTGGAGGTAACTCGTCAAGCTATCATTATTCGGTATCACCGTTATTCGTGTCACGTTTGTCGAATTCATGTAGCTCAGGAACATCTGCCCCCATGGTCCAGAATCGTGGTTTTGCGCATACACCGTGATGGGGCCACTGCTTCCCCCAGAGAAGATCGCCCCAAAAATCAAGATCAAAATGACAGGGAACACAAGAGCAAAGAAAAATCCGGTTCGATTCCGGAGGTACTCTCGTCGGAAAACAGAGAGGTCGGCAAATATTCTCTTCAGACTAGGCAAAGTGACTTTCCCCCTCTTTAGCCGGCTTTTGCAATGACGTTGCCCTCGTCTTCAATTGGGGCACCGACGAGTTTAATGAAAACATCTTCCAGCGTGTCGCTGACCATTACTTGTCTCTTTCCGGACCCATACTTGTTGATCAATTCCTCCGGACTACCGGAGGCGATAATTTTCCCCTTGTTCATTATTGCAACTTCATCGGCTAATGTCTGGGCCTCTTCGAGATAGTGGGTGGTCAGCAAGATCGATCTCCCCTCCCGTTTGAGGGACTGTATCACTGCCCACATGGTGCGCCGCGCTTGAGGGTCCAGCCCCGTGGTGGGTTCGTCCAAAAAAAGGATTTTGGGGGAGTGCACCATTCCGCGGGCAATTTCCAGGCGCCGGCGCATACCTCCGGAAAATGTGCCCACCAGAGCGCCCGCAAATTGTGACAAGTCAACGGCCTCCAGTAAATCGTGGATCAGCGTGGCGCGCTGGCTGGCAGGAACGCCGTAGAGCTTGGCGTGGATCATCAGATT
>JASHXQ010000061.1 GCA_030043455.1 Nitrososphaerales archaeon
TGCTGACATAGCTGTTGAAAACGGAGCGGATGGAATAGTCATCTCGAATCACGGCGGACGAACGCTTGACAGCGGTCAAAGCTCGATTGAGGTTCTGTCCAGGATCGTGAAGCACCTTAAATCCAAAAAGTCCACCAGGAAAACCGAGGTCTTTTTCGACAGTGGGATTAGAAGGGGCACAGACATTTTGAAGGCCCTCGCCCTGGGAGCTAGAGGGTGCCTGCTCGGCCGGCCGATTTTTTCCGGAATTTCAGTCGATCATGAAAAAGGAGCGACGAGAATTATGGCGATCCTCAAGGATGAGTTGATGAGGTCGGCTTTCCTCTGCGGAGTTGAGGATCTTTCCGAGGTCAGCCCAAAAATTATCGTTGAAACCTAAGTGCTGTCGAAAATCTTAGTTTTCGAGGCCATCCCGACAATGGTATTCGTGTCGACGACATAGTTAGCCCCCTCGATTTTGGCGATCGCTGAATTGAAGACATTATCGTAATCTGCCTCGAGAAAATGCCTTTTGACCTGGACCACAGCCAGGACATCGTACTCGCCGGTTACCATGTGTGCTTCGATCACTTCCTCCATCTTCAGCAGGTCTTCGATTACATCCTTCTCCCTCATAGGCTCACACTGGACGAGGATAAATGCACGTGTGTACTGTTTCATGGGCTCGGCTTGTTTGAGAAACATTCCCTATACCGCGACTTCCACCCGGCTAACTCGAACGTACTATATTAAGCCAACTCTCTTAGCTTAGCCGGCGTTGGAACGCGGGATCCATAACGATCTAATCTCCAGAAAGTTCTCTCAGTTTATTACGACAGAAAGTTAGGTCAAACTCATCAATCCTAGTTTTCTATCGAAAAGGTGTTGCTCCAAATGCAAACGTCCGAATCTCGCACCAAAATCAAATTGCTTCTATGTCAAGTAATTCCCACCTACAACGAAGTCGAAAATATCCCGGTGCTGGTGGAACGCATTGAAAAGCTTCGGGAAGGTCTCCCTTTTGATCTGCAGATTGTGGTAGTGGATGATAACAGCTCCGATGGCACGGCGGAAAAGGTCAAAGAGCTGAAGGCGATATTCGGCAATATACAGTTAATTCAGAGACCCGGATTGATGGGCCTAGGCTCAGCCTATATGGACGGCTTTGCATACTCTATTTCCAATTTTCACGCTGACTACGTGGGTGAAATGGATGCGGATCTCCAGCACCCGCCGGAAGTACTGTCCGAGATGGTGAAACGCGCTTCGGAGGGAATCGATGTGGTGATCGCTTCGAGATACATTCCCGGAGGAGGGGCTATTGACTGGTCCTTCAGCCGCAGGCTAGTTAGCAGAGGAGCGAATCTCCTAACCAAGATTTTTCTTCGGGTGCCCGTCAAAGACGCAACCTCAGGTTACCGTTTGATAAGTCAGAGGGCCATTAACGGGCTTTTTGAATACCAGCTTTCGAGCAAGGGTTACTCCTTTCAAGTTGAAAGTCTGTACGCGTACAAAAAGCTGAAGGTGACCTTTGCTGAAGTCCCCTACCAGTTTGAAATACGAAGAGCCGGCGAGACCAAACTGAATACGAAAGAGATCTGGAGGTTTTTCCGGACGACTGTTGTGACCGGAACCTTGGGGCTTAAGAAGAAGAAAAAAGGGACAGCTGCCTAGGCCATCTGTTTGGGCGCAGCGGCTTCCTCCCTAGTCCTCGTGTAGACACCTTTGTACTCTGAAATGGAGCGACCGGTCCCACCCTTCAATGTCTTGATGATTTCTGACAGGATGGAGAGAGCGATCTCCTCATACGATTGGGCCCCAATATCTATCCCGATAGGCACGCGGATTTTCTTCAAGTCTTCGACTTTGAAGCCCTCCTTTTCGGTTAGTTCTTTGAAGAGAGCACTCGCTCGGTGAAAGCTGCTCACCAGACCGATATACGGAACGTTCAAACCCGCCACCGCCCTAACTGAGGGCTCATCGTACTTGTGCTTCGTAACGATGACGATGGAAGTGTTCCTTCCAAAGTGAATCTGATTGACTGCCTTATCAGCAAACTCCGGGATAACTTGATCAGCTTCCGGATACATTTCCTTGCTCGCTCCCGGATCAACTACCGTCACGGTGAAGTTGAGTATCTTCGCTATCCTCACCAGAGGTCCGGCGATACTCCTTTCCCCTCCCCCACCGAAAACCACTAGCGAGGCACCGGGCACGTAGGGCTCTATGTAGATCTCCATAGAGCCACCACAATTGGCACCAATCCCTCCCTTCTCCTCTTCCTCGAGTAGGACCGACATAGTCCTAGGTTTCCCTTCCTTTATCGCCTCTAACGCCTGCTCGACCACGACGCTCTCGGAGCAGCCCCCACCAAGATTACCGTGAACGATCGAACCATCGTGCGAAATGAGAATCTTGAAACCAATTCGACCTGTGGTGGATCCTTTTGTACCGACAACCGTTGCAGTTGCAAAATTCATGCCCTGCTCGGAAAAGTGGTTCATTTTCTGGACGAATTCGATCGAGCTCATGTCCAGAAAATACGCCATTTCGGTAATTTAGTCTTGTCGATTGTGGGTCGTCCTCAGGCGGTCGCCGAGATGATGGATTGTACGCACTCTTGTTTGAATTCGAAATTTTCGTTGGGCAGGAAATAGGGATATACGCAAGGCAAAGAGATTCCTGCCTCTCGAAATTGGGAAACGTAAGCCCGGATTTCATCGATATTTGGATTGACCGGAGAGGTCTGCGCGAGCTTTTGTGAGTACAGCAAGTCTTTCCCGTTAAGAGTCCTCGCTCCAGCACGAATGTCGTCATCCAGCCCGCTCACTTCAAACATCTTGTGATAGTGTCCCATCGTGTTGTACTTTACAAATTCCTCTATGGCAAGTTTCCTCGCGTCTTCTAGTGATGAAGCAAAGAAAGTTTTCAGGTAACAGGCAGTCTCGATTTTTCCAGCGAAAGTCTTTCTCACCGAATCTACCACTACTCTCGCATGGTCGGGGGGACAAAAGTTCAGCAAGATGCCATCACTTTTGCCTGCCGCTCTTTTTGCCATACCGGAGCGGAGAGCCGCCACGTAGCTTTCAGGAAATGGAATTGGGCTTTGAGAAAAGTTCCTCTTGAGCTGATCCAACTTGTCAAATAGCTCTTGAACTTTCTTGGGAGGATTCGGCCCGGGATCCCCAGTGCCTATTCCTAAGAGATAGCGGTTATCAGAAAGGGCCTGAAGAGTTTCCAGACGGCGAGTGAGCTGTCGTGAATCAAGTTCCAAGGGTCGGAATACACCGCTTCCAATTTTGAGACCCTTGCTTACTCCCAAGCAGGCAGCACTGATGTCCAGCGAATCGAAATTAATGTCAGGGATGAAAATATGAGTAATCGTCGACTGGTCGATAACCTTCGTCAACTTTACGATTTCTCTGGGTGAGACTACTTGAGGACGAAGAGCTATCCCGGTTTTCTTGTTTGGTTCCAACACGCGCCATCACAGCCCAGAATTCAAATCAACCTTGCGCTAAGAAAATATTATTGGATGGTGATTCGGCGTTGGTTACTTCGATCCGGAATTTCTAATCACAAAAATCGTTAATAGCTAATTTTCCGGTCAGACTACGGTCATACTCGGGCTTTTCTTGCGACAAGGATTCGGGTGAAGATGGCGTGACAACTGTGAGCGATAGTAGTTTCGAGAGCCTGATCTCGGAGCTTTCATCCAGAGCGAAAGTGGAGCGAGATTCTTTATTGAAAATGATTCTCGACAAGAAAGCAAAAGTAGGCGGGGGCTACCTGACCGATCAGGGAGCGTTATTTCTTGTCGCCTCCGATTTAGGCGTTAATGTGGAATACGATCAGCAAAAACCCGCCACCCTCGCCAATCTTGAACCGGATTTAAAGTCGGTGACCGTGACCGGGCGGGTTTTGTCGTTCGGGTTGCCCAAGATATTCAACCGGAAGGGCGATTCATCAAGGGGCCTCCTTTCGAAGCTCCTCCTTTTTGATGCGAAAACAACGATCAGTGTAAGTTTATGGGACAATGCTTTTTCCAAAGTTCTGGGCTCTTCCCTTGGCTTGCAGCCCGGAGACCTCATGAAAATATCAGATGCCTACACTCGGTCGGGTCTCGATGGCCGTCCGGAGCTCAATGTGGGGGAGAAAGGGACTTTCACCAAGATCGACGGCAGCGAGGAGAATAGCGAGATAATTTCCCTCGAAAAGTTGGTGATGGCGCCCTCACTCGTTTCTGAAGGGGGAAAATGGCTCGTGGTTCGGGGACAAATTCAGGGGGAGATAAGGAAATCGGGGTTTTCTCGCAGTGATGGTTCGGCATCCACCCTCGTATCCTTTTCGATCCAGGACGAACTGGGGAACAATGGATCCATACGGGTTGCGATCTGGAATAATCCCAATCCAGTTTTCGACAAGCTACGCGAAGGAGAAGTGATCACTTTGGTGAATGTCCGAAGCAAAATCAGTACCTACCAGAATTCCTCTGCTCTAGAGATTCACGGTGACGAAACCACCATAGTTAGGGAATACTTTGATGATACGCGGACATGGCTTCTCGAAAAGGCTAAGGACTTTACACCATCATTGCCTCCGCTTGTTGGTGACAAATCTCCTTCAGCAAGACCGCTCCCGTTTGTCGCCCGGATAGTTTCTAAAAGATACTCTGTAAACGACCGCAAGTACCATTTGCTCCTCCTCGATTCGCAGAAGAGAAAGGTTTCAGTGACTGCAAGTGAAGAAGCGGTCAAAAATCTGGTGGGTGAAGAAGTATCCGTTGATTCGGTCGTGATCTGCCGGCCAGACTCGTTGGACTCGAAAACACTTAGGGCAATAGCTACAGAGGCGAACTCTGTAACGAAGGTCCCATCCAAAAGATCGGACATTCCCACAGCTTCATCCCTATTCGTTAAAGTGGAAGACATCCCCAATGAGGAGGGAGCTATGGTTTCCCTGGAGCTAATTTGTCTTAACGATCAGGTGTCGAGGGAAGTGCAAACAAAGGAGGGGCTCGTGAAGAGAACGGAGTTGACGGTTGCGGACCATACCGGAGAAGTAAAGGTGTTCGGCTGGAGGAACCTCTCCAAGATGCTGGAAGAGTTCTCTGCGGGAGATCGCATCCTTCTTCAGGCTGTAGAGACCCAGATTTACGAGGGGAGAAAATTTCTCATTCTGAAGAACTACTCCACGGTCGAGAAAAAGCCGATTTCTGGTTAGTCCTGCCAGAAACCGCGCGTAGCCACATAGTTTTTTTCTGCCAGATAGATATTCTTGTAGAACTGATCTTCGTCAGCGGTCCTGCGAATTATCCTAGCCGCAGTATCCACGCCCACTCCAAAACCCGAGAGAATCACTATAGCTCTCTTGCCAAAATTCTGGATCAGACTGGAGGTCTTCCACGCCCTCCGGTACTTCTTTTCCTCATCCTCAGTTAGAGCCAACCCCTTCTTTTTCTTCAGAATAATTTTAGGCAGGTCAAGGTCCGAGGAGAAAGTCTCAGTAATCAGCCGGGAGCGGCACAGGGGGCAGATGATCGGCTCCTTCACATCGTTCGTCTTCACCACAGACTCATACTTCCCGCAACTCATGCAGAGTAGTTTGTGTTTCGCGTTGCCCAATCTCTCCTTTACAAGATCCAAAATCGCTTTGTCCATGGTGAGCGGCATCGCTGCAAAGCTCGAAGTGAATTCTAAGATGGGTTTTGCCAGCTCTGAAAATTCCTCGGCCTCGGCAATTCTGATCGGGATCTCATTTTCGCGGAGTTCTGCCATTATTCTGGTTGTCGAAGGAATGTCGTACTTTTCTTGAAACAGCTCCCGGAGGATCTCTTCGTAGAGTGGAGTTCCTTTGTATCTCTCCTGGATGAGTCTTGCTGCCCGACGATCGTATTGGGCAGCTTTGTCCACGACTCCAAATTTCTTAGCCACGTACCAGGTCTTCCAGTTAAGCGGGTGTGTACCCACTATCGAAGCAGTCAGGATCTGCCGGAGATCCACGATCTCACGCAACCCTTCGGAGACATGTTTCGTATCAAGAGGACCGCTTGTAGTTAGAATAATTCTATAAGCATCCGATTTTGTCTCTACGAGGTAGCCGATTTTTGCGGACAGCAGAGTCGACAGCATCGTGGCAAGAGTCTGATTGACTTTTGTGCCAAAGCAGGCGTGGACCACGATGGCGGACGACCCTTTCCTTTTCTCGATCTCGATCGATCGGTCGTCAGCAATCCCGGAAAGCTGTCTTGCCGCTTTCTCTAGCCTCTCGACCTGAGAAGCAGAAACAGGCCTTGATCCCGTATATTTGCCTGCGGCAATCTCCCGGCGGAGTTCCCCCACAATCTGTGATGTTTCGTATTCGATCGGAATGAGTTCTCCGACCCAATAGGGAATCGTGCTCAGATCCCGGAACATCGGCTCGACGAATAGAATTTTCTTGTCATCTTCCACCGAAACGATCCGCCAGGAATTTCCTTTCAAGACGAAGGGCTTCCCCGGTTCGCCGTATTCCCCCACAAACACCTGATCTAAGCGGCCGATGATTTTCTTGGTCGTGATATCGTGAACCTCGAACTGCTGGATATCCGGAATGGTCGAAAGATTCGAAAAGTAATAATCGAAAGTTCTCTGCCCGCGTCTCTTGATCGCTTCACCATCAAATCGCAGGATACCCTGGCTTTCGAGAATTCCCGCGACCCCGTCCACCTCTTCCTTCGTCAGGTCTTTGAAAGCGTACGATTTCTTGAACAGATTTAGGGCGTGATCGATTTGGAAGGAGCTCTCTTCCATGGCAAGACCGGCCAGGTGGTGAGCCAGTACGTCCAGAGGTTTGTGGTGGATAGAAATAGTTTCCAGAGAATGCTTGTCCACCCTTTCGAGAAGGGCGAGACTTTCCAGCTCGTCATCGTCTTTGTTGACGATCACGGCTCCGACGGCCCGGCTGCGGGTCTTGTGCCGGCTCCTACCGATCCGCTGGATCAACTTTGTAGCCTGCCTCGGCGACCCCACCTGTACAACCAGGTTTACGGCACCGATGTCGAGACCGAGCTCCAGCGAGGAGGTGCACACTACGATCCCCGCTTCCCCGCTCCTCAGCATTCCTTCCGTGGTCTCACGGCTCTCCTTCGAAAGTGATCCGTGGTGAACCTCCACCGGAACAGAGGGAGATTTTGCCTTGAGGACTGCACCGAGAAACTCCGCTTCATCCCGAGTGTTAGTGAAGACCAGCGTACTCTTGTCCTCGCCCTTTTCCTCCGCTATGTAATCGAGGATCCTCTGAGCTAACCGGGTGAGATTGCCATCCACAAACTGGATTTTTACATCGTAACCTCGGGCTTCCGTATCAGTAACGATCGCGCACTTTCCCTGCTCACCCACCAGAAAGCGGGCTGCCTCTTCCGGATCACCCACTGTCGCTGATAGGCCTACGCGCATTATCTCCGGGTGTCGGGAGACTCTCTGTAGACGCTCCAAACTGAGTGATAGATGCGCTCCTCTTTCATTTCCCAGCAACTCGTGCAGCTCGTCCACCACTACACATTCCAAGAGCGCTAGATGAGCCTTGAATTTCCGGCTCACGAGCAAAATCCCGATAGTCTCAGGGGTAGTGATCAGAATATCCGGCGGGGATTCGAGCATTTTTTGCCGGGCGTAGGAGCTAGTGTCGCCGTGACGGATTTCGGCTCGAAGTCCTTCCGCCTCTGCGTAGGTGATTAATCGTTTGAAAATGTCGTTATTTAGCGCTCGAAGAGGGGTGACGTAAAGCATCCTGATGCCCTTGGGCTGTGCAGGATCCCGAGAAGAAGCCAGCCGGGCAAAAATAGAAATGACCGCCGCCTCAGTTTTCCCTGACCCGGTCGGAGCCACCAGAAGGGCATTCCTGCCCCGGAGCAGAAGCCGATAGGACTTTTTCTGAATGGGGGTAAGTTCCGTCCAGCCGATCTCCCGATACCTCTCCTCTACATGAGTATCGAGAGTCCGGACTGCATCCAGAGAAGTCTGCACGAGAAATCGACCGAAGATAAGTACATGGAGACGAGGTAAGTAATATCCTTAACCCTCGCCGGTAGTTCGTTGAGAGACTAGACAGATGTCGGAGTGGCTGTTTTCTTCTCGCGCCTTAAATTATCATAGACGAAGATGAAAATCAGGACACATACGATGACGAAGAAGAAGGCAACCAGTCCCGCGGCATCATCAAAGAGAGCTGTCACGTCCAAAAGCGAGTTGTGAAGCAACAGAGAGATTACAGCGATCAAGAATAGCAATGACATGGAAAGTTAATTCCTCGTTTTTCGGGACGGAACAGCGAACGAGCTTCCCGGAACCCCTCAAAAGCTTATCTGAATTAACGCAAGAAGTCAACAAGAAAAGCGGACCTTTGGAAAAAACGAACCTAAGCTCGGGCCTTGACGATTCTCAAGCAACCCGGTTTTCTTTCGATCGAATCCGGGAGTGGGGCCGGACACACGACCAGAAGGACGAGTCGGCAGCGGGCACGCCGGCAGACGTCGCTCTCCCCTCGGCTTCAGTGAGTTGCATTCTGAAAGCCACTGAAGGAAATTCGCCGGAAATGTTGCTACTGCAGAGGGAGATCTTGGAGCGTGACCCCTGGTCGGGGCAGATCTCCTTTCCCGGGGGGCGCTCTAAAAATGGGGAGACGCCCCTCCAGACCGCAAAGAGGGAAGCGAGGGAAGAAACAGAGATTGATCTAGATAAATGCGAAATCGTGGCGAGACTGGAGACCGTCCTTCCCGGGAATCTTTCGATCAGGGTTACGCCTTTTCTGGTAATCGCTCCTCAGGACGCCAAAGTGGCGATCGACCATCAAGAAATCGTGGATTTTTTCTGGGTTCCTCTAGAATTTTTCGCGGAAGAGAAAAATGAGCAGACCTACACTTTTTCCCGGCTGGGCCAAACGATCAGAACTCCTTCCTTTGTTATCGCGGGCTCTCACGTAGTGTGGGGCATGACTTTGCGAATCATTCTGAATCTCGTCTCCGGTTTAGGGCAGTAGGTGGGAGGAGCCCCTATATCCCAAGCGCAAGCGTGCGGGGAGCAATAGCCAAACAGAGCAATAGTTATTCCGGATTTAGCGATTGCTAGCCGATCATTGCTTTATTATGCGAAATTCTCGCTGTCCAAGGAAGCGAGTGCTTTTCGGTACAGAAGAGCTCAGAACGAGCTCTGTTTCGCTGCAGTCTAGACAATGACTGAAGTACTAAGCGACCTGGGCAGGTTCCTTGAACTTTGCCGCAATCTCCTCGCTCCAGGGAAACCAGATAAAGTGGTTTGCCTTGCCCACGTTCCGGTCTTGTTCCTTCAATTCCCCGCGGAGGTACATGTCCCCCACAAAGATGAGCTTCGGCTTCCCCCTCGCAGCTTCGGAGTTTTTCACGTCCTTGATCTTCATGAAGGAAGACTTGTGCCAGTTGTTGCTCCTAACGATGAACGGCACCGTCTTGCCTTTCTCCTCCCAGATCTGATTCACGGTTTTGAGGTTCTCGTCGTACTTGAACACCGACTTGAAGCAACCATCGCAAAAGTAGGTAGTCTTTTTCCTGTAAGTGACACTCGCCGCTTTTTCGAGGGACACCTCGTCATTGCACCTCTGGCATCTTAAAGTTCCGGCGGTCACCTGCTCGGGCTGGACGGTCAGGACTCTGCTCAATGTAAAAGTACGCCCTAGAGGTCTGAAATAGCGCTTTCTTAACGTTTCTATGCTCATTTCTGGCGCCATGAGATTGAATCAAGAAGGGAAGGCTCCGAACCGGGTGTGAGGCTGTTACTCTGGGTTGAATGTAGAATCCCAATAGTTGTGTTGTCGAGAGAAGGGAATCTCACGTGCTAACCCCTTTCATTGAAAGGAAAAAGGAGAGAGATACGCGGCGGATTTCTCAGATTCTCACCCCCGACTATTCGTCAATTAGGAAGGCAAGCTGTATAGGTTCGAAGTTTAGATCTTTTATCAGAATCTATCGGATCTTTTGATCATTCCTAGTATTAATTGCAGGAAAATGTTTCAGAATTCGAAGGTATTATCGAAGAAAGGAGGATTGCCCCAAATATTTTTTCTCGACAGTCTCATATTACTT
>JASHXQ010000062.1 GCA_030043455.1 Nitrososphaerales archaeon
AATTGAACAAAAGGATCTACCAGCTATCCGGCAAGCCACACTAATTACGTCTGTGATTTGAAACTCGCGACGACGAAACCCTTGCTCACGTCGAATCTGGGCTGGATTCCAAAAGATTCGCGAAGAGACTCGTCCAAGAAAACCTTGAGCCATTTGGACCACTTTTCACCGAATTCGTGTCTCGCCGTGATTACCGTTTCTCCTGATTCTGCCTCGATCTCGAATTCGGCAAGCTTCTGGTACCTCGAAACTAGCGAAAGAAATGAAAGATATGAATCGAGGTTGACTTTCTTTCGCCAAAACAACACGGCTTCCTTCGGTATTCTTGCGCCGAGCTCCCTGGCGGTTGCGAGAAGTTTTTGCTCATCGGTCGTCTCAATTAATGCCCTGAAAGTTTCCTTTGATGCCGAAACAAATCCGAACCTGTCACCGTACCTATCCCACTCAACGTACTTTGTGATGATCGTAGAGAGTAGTGCGTTTACATACAATCCCTTAGACCTTGAATCCTTTCGGAGAACCTCGTCTTGTGCTTCGGTTATTCGAATAGTTCTTAGGACGGATTTTCGTTTATGAGAGGGATCACTTGTGGGCAAAAATATCAGTCTTGGCTGAATACAATGTACTACACTTTATACATCCTTCTGTACACGTCCAGATTTAGTAGCGCTTTATCTGAATGACACGCTCATGACTACAATCAGCACTAAAAGCGAATGTATAACTGTGATTAACGTCTTTACCGTTCCGTCACCTGCCGAGCAGGACGAGCTGATAGACGTCCTCGCGAAGGCCACAGAAGATGTAATCAGATTCAAGAAAGGATTCATTTCCGCAAACATCCACAAAAGTACAGACGGGGTGAGAGTTACAAATTACGGTCAGTGGAAGACGCAGGAAGACTTGGACGCCTTGAGGAAGTCTGACGATGTTCGTCCTTACATGACGAAAGCGCTTGAAATTTCGAAGCTGGACGGACATCAATACACGGTGGCATTCACCGATGAAAAATGAGTCCCATTACTGGGTTATCGTTGCATCTAGAGATCACGCAAGCGTCGGAATAAAGAAGGGATTTATTCAGGCAAATCATGGCAAAGAAGCTCCTCTCCGAAGAATGCACGCTGGAGATTGGGTTCTATTCTATTCTCCGAAGGAGTCGTTCAGGGGAAATGTTTCTTGCAAGAAATTTACCGGTCTTGGACAGATACAGGACGATCGCGTTTACCAAGTAAAGATGACTGACGACTTTCATGCCTTTCGAAAGCGAGCCAAGTTTCTGACAGACGCTGGGGACACAGCGATTGAGCCATTGATCCTTCAACTCGGTTTCATCAAGAATAAGAAATCATGGGGTTATGTGTTCAGGTTCGGTTTGATACAAATTCCCCGAACGGATTTTCTCTTTATCGCAGGCAAGATGCTTGAAGGAAGAGTTACGGATAGTGGGCTACCCATAATCTGAAGCATCTTCTCGTTAGTACGGTTTTCCAAGATATAGTGAGCCTCGGGCGGAAATTCGAAGCTCCGCTATGAAATCCTCGACTACTATGCCTTTGTTACGACTTTGGCATGTAAGGACGGTCTCCAGTCTGTCCACTCTGGAAAAGTCTTGGGTTCCACGTGCGTGTCATAGATTTCTACGGTGAGTGGACGAACGGTGAGTTCGCTCGACCTTAGAGAGCTACCGTCTCCTTCCGGACATACAGAAAGAACGACCAACAGGTCGATTTCCGCGTAAAACTCGACGTAATCTCCCTTTACACATTCAGTCTTGTCCACGGAAACATCGCCAGTGTTCGCATCTATTTTCACATTCATGTGTATGTTCAGATTGTCGTGCAGATCGTATTCCGACAGGCCAAACGGTTCAATAGCTTGCAATCCGTTCATGTAGCAACTATTGTGCCCCTTCACTCCCGTAAACAACTCCCAGCTTTCTGTCGTGCAAAAGGATCCCAGTGCTATGTTATGCGGAGGACTCCCCCTGGAGGAAACGGTTTCCTCTAGCACAGTTGCCATGGGTCGGAACCTAGGCATAGTGGACCACAGGCGGCTCAATTTTTTCATATGAACTCCTTCTAGGACCATGGTGTAGTTTGACCAGAAATGCTCCTTCTTCGGATCGTTGTGATTGTAAAACCAAAGATCACCGATCTGAGGCCCCTCAGCTTCAATTATCCTGAACGACTGTCCCTTCCTAACGTAAAAGCCTCTGCCACTTTCGGGAGGGACTACGAACCGATCCGAGAGGTTAAACTGAGATCTTGCCACAAGCAGTTCCGCGTAGAAATTTTCGTCAAAATGAGGTGATGTCAATTCAGCAGTCGTATCTCAATGGGAAGCAGTTTTATGTGGAACTAGCTATAGATGGAACATTTGCATTTCGTTCCGATGACATCGTCAGCATAAGGATTGAAAAAGAAAGGTAGGTCATGATTACTCGTTGAAAGGGTGAAAAAGATCCTGCCCTTCCTTTTCGACCAAAGTACGAGATATTTTGTTAAACGAACCCCCTGATTCTTAGGGCAATAGAATTTCCAAGATCGAATTAGAATTTCGCGAACTGTGTCTATCCAACTTCGACGCATGTCAACTGTTCTCCCGACAAAGTTAGAGTGGATCATAGCTTCGATTGCAAAGCTACAGTCAGCTCGAAAAATGGTGGGACCCCAACGGGATCGATTATTTTTACCGCAACTCTGGGCGCTAGCGTTCTTACTTCTACTGTTACCTGCAATCCGATATCTTCCACACAATGTAAAGCCAGCGCTGTGCTGGGATTTGGTCACTCTGGATTTGCTCTTGCAGGGGCGGTTTATTCCGGCGATACTACTCACCAGTCGAGTCATGGTGCTACGATGTCAAAGTAATCAGATTGTAGAGAGACCCGATTTCTCCTACCGAACCCAAAGAGGCTGCTCTGGAGTCTTTCCGGCCCTCTTTACCGTCCAGTAAAAAGTCGAGGATTTCGCACCGAGAGTGGAGAAGCCTCGGGCGGGATTCGAACCCGCGACCTCGACGGTACTGAGCAGTCCCTAAAGAGGAACAAAACTCATCCTTACCAAGGTCGCGCTAAAGCCGTCTGGTTTTAACAGCAGACTCTAGCTAGGCTGAGCTACCGAGGCACGATAAGGAAGCGC
>JASHXQ010000063.1 GCA_030043455.1 Nitrososphaerales archaeon
CGATGCCGGGAGCCTAATCATTTTCTTTCCCCCAAAACTCGAGAGATCTATGATCTTACCAGCAGGTAGATAACCTAGTCCGTGTCATTTCAGGGCCTAATATTGAACATGGTACAGCAGGAAGAAGAAGGGCGCGAGAGTGATTCGAGCGCGCCTCGGCTTGTTGAAGGAGAATCTCAGATGCAGATTATAGTCGAACCATGGAAGAAACTGGTTATTCACGAACTTCTCGAATACAAATTTGAAGACTTGGCGAAGCTGGTTGCTACTCAATCGGTGCAACAGGGAGGCACCGCGATTCCCACTATAAGCTGGGCGGAGGGCGTCGCTTTCCTAATCAGTCCTTTTCCAGACGAGAGCGAGGTAATTATTGAGGAAAAGCTGAAGGGTATCATTCACTACAACACGGTTCTTTTCGCACTCAAGCCAGGCTTTGAGGCGGAGATCTTCATGAGAGGATCTCAGATTCGCATCAACCTGATTGATGTGGGCACCAACGAAATCTTTAGGCTACTTGCGGGTACTTTGAAGGAACACGCAAAGATCCCCTACACGCAGACCGGTGTTTCACCCAAGATTCCTCAATCTCTCTCCGCCGGATTGCAATAGCTAGATAGTTCGATTTTAAACGGGAACTACCTTTGTTCCTAGTTTAGCGGATCTGATCTGAAAAACTCTGTCGTCTCAAAGATACTTTTCGAACTAGCAGACTATTCCGAAGTAGAAGACGATCAGCCCTACCGTGCTCGAGCTTACCGCAGAGCTGCTCAAGTAATCGAGGCCTCTCCAGAACCGATCGAAGAAATGTGGAAGGAGAAAAGACTGCAGGACCTGCCCGGCGTGGGGGAAAACATCGAGAAAAAGATCGACGAGATCCTGCGGACCGGCAAACTGGGGACTCTTGAGAAAGTAAAGACTCATTTTCCTGTTGACGTCCCATCGCTGACGAAAATCGAAGGTATCGGGCCTAAGACCGTCAAACTTCTCTATTCTCAACTGAAGATCAAAAACATTGACGACCTTGAGGCAGCGATCAAAGAAGGGAAATTGCGCGATTTTCGCGGCCTAGGAGTAAAATCAGATGCCGTACTCCTTGAGCGAATCGGTATGGCGAAACTACAGTCAAATAGAATCTTGCTTGCTCAGGCGGTGGCACTTTCAGTCCGGATCGAAAGAACGCTCCGTGAAATTCCGGGAGTTAGCAGATTTGCGTTCGCCGGTTCTTTCCGGAGGATGAAGGAGACGATCGGCGACTTCGACATAATCTTGGAAACTGACACACCTCGTGACGCGATCCAATTTTTCACGAATAACGAGGACGAGATAAAGGAGGTTCTGTCGGCCGGTGAAACCAAAGTTTCAGTTAAATTACAAAACAATAACTTCCAAGTGGACGTCAGAGTGATTCCCCAGAAATCCTGGGGCGCCGCTCTGCTCTATTTTACCGGATCGAAAAACCACAACATCGAACTGAGGACGATCGCGATAAAGAAGGGCTACCGACTGAACGAATACGGCCTGTACAAAGCTTCTGATGAATCTGTGTTGACAGCTGGTGTCACCGAAGAAACGATCTACTCTGCTCTTGGAATGGACTACATTGAACCTGAGCTCAGGGAAAATCGTGGAGAGATTGAGGCAGCAACTTTGCATAAACTGCCAAAGCTCGCTGCCCTTCATGAGGTGAAAGGTGATTTACAAATGCATACCAAATACAGCGATGGACAAGAATCGATTCAAGCAATGGCGGAGAAGGCGATTTCTTTGGGTTACGAGTACATCGCAATTACGGATCATGTCGGTGGACTCAAGATCGCGAACGCCATGGACGAGACACGCATCGCAGAACAACGAAAGGAAATTGACAGGCTGAATAAATCGTACGAAAAATCGGGCTCGGAGTTTCACATTTTTCAGGGTGTGGAAGTCAACATCAAAGCAGATGGGAGCTTAGATATGCCAGATTCAGTTTTGAAGCAAGTCGAAGTCGTTCTCGCATCCATCCATAGTGGTTTTTCAGACGACTCGGAAAAGATCACTAAGCGATTGATCTCTGCCATGGAAAATGAAAACGTAGATATCATCGCCCATCCTACCGGACGGCTGATCTTCGAAAGAACCGGTTATACTTTCGACCTGCGGAGAGTGATCGAGGTGGCGAAAAATACCGAAACAGTACTGGAAATTGATGCTCATGCAAACCGGCTGGACTTGAATGATGAAAACGCTCGGGAGGTGATCATGGCCCGGGGTAAGCTCTCGGTTGACACTGACTCCCACGAACCCCTCGAAATGGATTACATGAAATTAGGGATTGGACAGGCGCGGCGAGCATGGGCAACAAAGAATGACATTATCAATACCATGGACCGAACGGAAATTGAAAGATTCTTGGAAATCGCCTAGAGGGAATGCTTTGTTCGATTTAGCTCCACCTTCATGCATCGGTCATAGACTATTCTGATCCCGGCAGCTGCTATCTTCTCCTCCGCCCCTGAATTGTGGATCCCGAGTTGCTCCCAGAAGACCTTGGGCTTTAATCGGATTACGTCGTCGACGTAATTCGGAACATCCTCGCTTGGCCGAAATACATCCACAATGTCGATTGGTTCAGGAACCTCTGACAGTTTTTTGTAAGATTTCCTGCCAAGAATTTCGTCTGCTGTTGGGTTAACTGGAATGATATTGAAACCATTCTTTATCAGGACTTCTGGAATTCTGTAAGCATCCTTCTCCGGATTCTTGGACATCCCTATTACCGCGACGTTTTTGTATTTCTTCAGAATATCCGAGATTTCATCTGGGGTAGCGTTCGCGATGGGCATAGGATCTTTCCAAACCTCCTTGCCAGATTGCAGATTTAATTCTAGTGAAAGTGTTTTCCTGAGCTCGTTACGTTTATTTTGAGGAATCTAAGAGCTGGGGTGGCATTTTCACCGATATATGTCGAGAAAGTTCGAAGGACCAAGATTCAGTGAGCCATTTTGAGATATACTGAGAGGATTGCAGGACCCGACCGGGAAAAAGAATTTGCCGTTTTGGAAGGGATGGAGGAGAAGTATGAGAGCAGAGACGCTCGATTTTTTAATCGAGTACTTCAGGAGGAACCCTCACTCGTCGTTAGAGTCCATGCAGTTACAGTCCTTTCTGAAATCGGCGACGAAAGCTCTGTTTCGGTTCTAGCAGATATTATGAAAAAGGATCCTAGTCCCCTGATCCGTCACGAAGCTGCTTTTTCTCTGGGACAGATGGGGCTTACGAGTGCCGTCCCGTACCTGGTCGATGCGGCCTTGAATGATCCATCGGAAATAGTGCGGCATGAATCCGCAGCTGCTTTAGGAGCCATAGGGGATGAGAGCGCTAGAGAATCTCTCGAGATAGCCAGTAGAGATCAAAGCGATGAGGTGAGGGGCTCCGCCATCGCTTCGCTTTTCAATTTGGATTTTCTCCGCTTTTCTAATTCTCGTAAGCAGAGGAAACCTGACGAGCTCGAAACAGAAATTCTGGAAAAGAGAGAATTGGCAGCAGCTTCGCCTCCCAAGAAAATGCCCCACCCTTAAGAGCCTTACCAGCATTAAATATCTCTTTTTCAATAGAACAAGAAAATCCATAATGTCATTCAAAGAGGAAGTTGACGACGCGAAGGCCCACGTTGTGGCCATCCGCCTCCTGATCCAGCTCAGCAGACCCGCGCGACCCGGCGAAAAATTGGACGAGGAGAAGGAGAGCAAGAAAATGGCGACGATTGAAGATACAAAGAAAAACATACGTTACTTCTCGGAGGAGAGGATAGAAAGCTTAGAGGCTATTTCCAAGCTAAGTCTTCCAATGGAAGTTGACGAGATTATCCATAAGCTGGAGAGAATGGAATTTCTCCTTGAAGACGAGTCAAAAGGAAAAGATCGAAAGAGCAATCT
>JASHXQ010000064.1 GCA_030043455.1 Nitrososphaerales archaeon
CTGAAATCTTACGGAATGTTTCTGCACGAGGAAGGTCTCCCCGGTCTCGATGTTCCGGGTGTCAACTTTGAGGGGCTCGCGAAAGGATATGGCGTAGGCTTTCAGAGGATCCTCGATCCTGACCAAATCGTGCCGACTGTCCGTGGAGCAGTCCAGTCTCGAAAACCTTCCCTTATCGAGATCCCGATCGACCGGCACGTCCCTCCTCTCATGTAACCCTTAGCGTAAACTGTTATTTCGCCTGTTCGCGGAGACTTGGGGTAGTTAGAACAGACTTTGACTGGCAAGATGGACATCCCCTCGCTTTCGGACGTCATGGGCGCGAAAAAACGGATCCAGAATTACCTGCCCCGAACGCCGCTGATCCGGTATGATAGTCTAGGAGAGATGGTTTCGGCCGAGGTGTACATCAAGCACGAGAACCACCTGCCCACGAATGCTTTCAAGATCCGCGGCGGAGTCAACCTGATCGCGCAACTTCCGGAGGAGGAGCGACGCAAGGGAGTGATCAGCGCTTCAACCGGAATCACGCGCAATCTATCGCTTTTGCCTCTAGGCAGTTTGGAGTGAAAGCAACGATCGTCATGCCGGCGAATGCGAACCCCGTGAAAGTGGAAGCCACGAAAAGGCTGGGAGCCAATATTATCCAGGTTGGGAAAGATTTCGATGAAGCGCGAGAGTTTGCCGAAAAAGTGGCGGTCGAGCAGGATATCCGGTACATTCACTCGGCCAACGAATCGCAGCTCATTGCCGGCGTCGGTACTTTGTCCCTAGAGATTTTCGAAGACCTCCCGGACGTGGATGCTATTCTCTGCCCGGTTGGCGGAGGCAGTATGACGTCGGGTGCTTGCATCGTGGCGCATGCGGTTAATCCCAAGGTGGAAGTCTTCGGAGTGCAATCCGCCGCGGCTCCGGCGGCCTATCTGTCTTGGAAGGAAGGACGACTCGTGTCAGACAAGATGGGGACCTTCGCAGAAGGACTCGCGACGCGTGTAGGCTTTGAGTTAACACAGAAGATCCTGAAAATGTACTTGAAAGATTTCTTTCTCGTTCCGGACGACGACATCAAGAGGGCGATCCTCTTGTTACTCGACAAAACCCACAACCTCGTAGAGGGTGCGGGGGCGGCTCCGCTTGCAGGGCTTCTCCAGAATAAGGATCGGTTCCGGGGCAAGAAGGTCGCTCTTGTGACGAGTGGCGGGAACTTTTCTCTCGCTCAGCTGAGAGACCTTCTCTCCCAGCCGCTCTAGATCTTCACTCCGTCTAGGGTCTCTTTGATCCAATCCACCAGCCGGTGGTAAGAGTCAATCCCCTTGGGAGTTAGTGCGATCCTCTCGGTCTTGTCCTCGTCCAGTTTTTCTTCGACCAGACCGTGTTTCAGCAACCAGTCCAGATATTCCATGAATCGCGGATAATTGACTCCGAGGAGCATCTGGATGTTCGTCTTTTTCATGCCCGAGCCGTTCCTGTACATGATGTCGAGGAACCGTGCGACGACGTAGAGGTCGGGCTTTTCCAATCGAGATCACAGGGTTGCGAGGAAATCCTGCTTTCGCTGCTCGAGGACTCTCTTTTGTTCGTCGATCTTGGCAATCTCCTGATCGTACGACTTGCGCATCTCGTACCGAAAGTAGATCCACACGATCACGCCAACAAGGATGGCGGCCGGGAAGTTCCTCCCAATGAACCCTGTAAGAATGAATGCCACAATGCCGTAAAGTATGGAATCCTGGTTTCTTCGTCTGACCAGTTCGGGAAGAAGAGTCAAAATTTTATCCGCCATGGAAAGAGCGCTTTCTGTAATTCCCTCACCTTCAATCGGGGCCGAGCTCTTTTCCGCTTGGTCTTCCTCAGCGATCTTTTTCTTCATCTGAGCTACCAGAGTGGAGAGCTCCCGCAGTCGAGCCTCGTCGTTCCGCTTCAGCAGATAGTATGCAACCACGCCACTTATGATAGCACCCAAAAGAGCGACGAGGGCGGCCGCGCCGATCTGCACAACGTGTTGCTGGACAAGGGTCTGAAAGTACCCAATACCGTTCCGTGCCACAAGGGAACCGAGGACGACCGCTATGATCGCGAAAAACCCCATGACCACCGTCAAGAAGGAGGTCGCGAGCCTGACCCTGAATTCTCGCTTTCGGATTTGCCCTAACCAGCTGTCAGAGGTTTCGACGATGGACTTTAGGCTGGACTGGATTTCCTGCCGGCGCTTGAGATCCTCTGGCGAATGCATTTTTAGGACTGTCCTTTGCTGTTACCGATTCTGGAACCAACTTCGTCGCATGCTAGTTAAGGCAAACGTGCTAGCAATACGTATCGCAAGCACGCGGGAGTTTTATCCAAAGCAATTCTTTCTTCGCGCTATGATCAGCCCCATCTGGATCGCCGGAGCCGTTGGTTACTATTCGTCGTTGGTTATATGGATCATAGCCCAGAGAACCCACCATCTCCACGGGAAGTACTCACATTCCTGGGCAATCGGGACACTCCTTTTGACCTTTGGGGCAATGCAGATAGTCAGTGCAGGGTCTACTTTACTGGTCGCGACGGGCCTGACTGCCTTAGTCATGCCAATGATCGTTACCACTTTGGACTTGAAAGACCATCAAAATTCCGGACGGGGCATGTTCACCCATGAAAGCCATTGCTGGATGGAGTCCGAAGCTGTGAAAGAAGAACACCGCCATCCGATGCAGAAAAAAACTACCCAGTAAAAAATTCGTCCGGGTTTTTTAATTCCTGCGCCCCGATGTGCGAGCAGAGTACGCACAGCCTTGATTTTGAAATCTACTTTGACGTACTCTTGATACGTTCTGATGACACGCGGGTCTTTTATCAGAAATCAACTTAGCCGGGTTCCAAGGTTGAAATGAAGAAATGACTTCATTGTCAGAAGGAAAAGTGTTAGGCGGAGTAGGTTCGATACTGGTTTTGTTGACAGCAGTACCGACCGTAGGCGCCCTGTTTGGAATCGCCGGATTCATCATGATCCTGCTGGCTGTCAGAGACATATCTCAAGCGGTCAATGACAAACAGATCTACAGCAACATCCTGATCGCGGTGGTTCTCGTCATTGGAGCGGTGGCCGTGGGAGCCGTCACGGTCGCAGGGACAGCCTACCACATCCTAAGCATTGGTTCGTTCGCGGGGTCTCGTTTTGTCTTTCCGTCCCAAGTTGCACCTGCCACTTGGTTTGGGTTAGCAGCTGCTGCCGTTGGCGGACTTCTAGTCGTGTGGGCCCTTCTTGTCAGCTCGGCAGTCTTTATCCGCAGATCCTACAACTCGATTGCCACTAGATTGAACGTCCCCATGTTTCGGACTGCCGGATTGCTCTACCTAATCGGGGCAGCTACGACAATAATCGTTATCGGCTTTCCCATCCTTTTGATTGCCCAGATCTTGCTCGTTGTCGCGTTCTTCTCGATCGCGGATCAACGACTGGCTCCTTCGACGGGGCAAATACAGACTGTCACTGCTAGTAGCTAGGAGAAAAAACTTTTCTTCGACTATACGTCTGTCTGCAAGCTCGTTTTCCTGAAAAGGAGCGTTTGCAGTCAGCCGTATTGTAGGACTACGATGTACCCGCACCCTTGGCAACATTATCGGGAGAGCGCAGACTGCAAGGGGGAAGCTTTCTACTTTCTAGTCTGTTTCCACGATTTTAGAAGGCTCTATGACCAGAAGAGCCCTCTGTACATTCGGTCTCCTGTTCTGCTTGTGCCCCCTGTATTTTATCGCTAATTCGTCGTCCTGATCTTCAGCTTCCTTTCCTCTCACGATGGATACGACCTTACCACGAATGATAACGCCCTTGTACGGATCCTTCATGTCAACCACGGTGACTGCTACTCGCGGATCCCTGGAGACGTTCTTGAATTTCTGCCTGTAGGTCGCGACGTTGATCAGGATATTTTTTCCGTCAGTGCCAACCCATGTCGGAGTCACTTGCGGAGAGCCGTCCTTGTTCAGAGTTGCCAAGAATGCAAAGTTTTTCTCTTCGAGAAGTCTCTTTGTCGCTTGCGATAGGGTTACCATATTGATTTTCCACGTTTTCACATTTCACTAAGAAATTCGATTAAAGCAGTTTACGTAACCTATTGAACACACCGAACCTCAGTCTCCCGTCTCAGTTTCCCAGATGTCTGCAACAGTCCAATCTATGTTATATCATGGAAAGAAGACTTGCAATGCTTCATAAAAGGTAGATTCCAGTGAGAGTGCAACGCTCTCCCCGTGTTGGAAAGATCCAAATTGCCACTGGTCATTTCGCCGTTTCGTGAGAGTGACATGGAAGGCGTGGATGCGGTACTCAGATCCGCGTTCAAAAATTCACACGATCGCAAAGCAAATCTCAAACGATACCTGGTGATTCCTGAGTCCAGCGGTGCGTTTGTTGCTAAAATTGATGATGAAATTATGGGATTTGGCGCCGCTCTGGACTACGGGCCCTTTGCCTACATAGGGAAGATGGGCGTTGATCCCAGGATCCAGCGGAGGGGAGTTGGCGGAACTATCCTAGCAAAACTCCTTGAGTGGCTTGAAGATCGCAAGTGCTCAACTTTCTTGCTTGATGCCAGTCAGTACGGTGGACCATTGTACGAAAAATTTGACTTCATAGAATCCGATCTGACGGCTGTCTTGCAACAAAAAAATAGATCGAAAAAGCATTCAAATGAGGAGCATGTCGCTCTGACCAATCTTCCAAAAATCATAGAAGCTGTAGAATTAAAGAAACTCTTCCCCTT
>JASHXQ010000065.1 GCA_030043455.1 Nitrososphaerales archaeon
TTATTCGATGCCATGTCCTATGATCGTTCCAAAAACAACTGTTAGAGGATCAGTATGAGTTTTTTTCCTAAAACTCGCACAAAATCAGAATGCTAAAACCCGAAACTCATCAAGGACTACTCAATCAGAAACGCCTTCAAACGAAATTCTTTGGTCAACGCTGCCACTTCCTTCCCCAACCCCCCAAAGCTTCAAGAACAGGTCTCAGGTCTTCCCCCGACTCTGAAAGAGAATACTGGACCGAGAAGGGCCTTGTGCTAATGATCTTTCTAGTTACCACACCACTCTTTTCCAAGTATCTCAAAGTAACCGACAGAGTCTTCGAGTTTATCCCAGAAGATCGCATCAATTCGTTGAACCCCTTCGGGCCGGTAACCAGATGCCTAACTATCAGGAGTCTTGATTCTGTTACTATCGCCCTGATCGCCTTGATCATGGGGCAGCTTTCACTATCTGTACCTTCCTCCAGTTCTTGACCTTGGTCTTTCTTCTCAGGAAATAGGATTTGGGTTGTCGTCCTCACCCTTGGTTTTAGTCTGGCCGTCATCCGTTTTTTCCCAGCAGACTACTTTGAGGTAGGTGGGGTTTTATATGATTACCTTTCTACACCGACTAGACAAGATAAAGTGACCTAAGAGAAATGTCGAAAGTGGAAATCAAGTCAGTCGAGAACGGACCAAATGTAGTGTATCTGGATGGAAATGTCTTCACCGCCTTGTGCAGGTGCGGGTCTTCGGGAAAGAAGCCCTACTGCGATGGAACTCATGCGAAGATAAAATTCAATGCGAAGTCAGCAGATTTGAAGGTGCTGGAGTAAAGTTAGGCGCTATGGTGAAAAATCGCCTGGGGACTTAGCCAGTTCCAGTTTTCACCAAAAGAGACTGCTCATTTTCCAACTTGGATCTATCCAGCGATTGATTAGGATATTTCGCTACCCTTCGGCATCGTATTGATTGAACCCGAAATTATCCCGGAATTGGACATTGAAACATCGCTCGTTACTCCTGAACTCCCTTCCGATTCGACTGTGCCTTGTTTTAAAGTGCGAACGAGTGGCACGGGCGCCTTTAGCTCCTCCTCTATCGACGAGGGCGTTACGAAGGGCTTTGGCATGGTCGGTCCCGTCAGCGTTTTTATCAGGTTCCAGATGAAAGGAATCTGAGCGGCCGCTACGAAGATAGCAAAGAAAAATGCGATGTCAAGATAAAGCTCATAATTCAACGTAATTGTGAACGGGAGACCTAGATTAAATGGAAGATACTCTCTTCGCGGCACTCCCAGGTATCCCATGGCTGCGAATGTGAATGCCAATCCAAAGCCGCCCACTACGGTTCCCCAAAAGTGGATCTCTCCCAGTGTCCTACTGTACCATTGCTTGGAGGAGATCTCTGGAACTATGAAGTAGAGCACGCCGAGCCCCGCCAGAACTATTCCATCTAGCCCGTTGAAATGAAAGTGGGAAACGACCGCGTACGTGTTATGAAGATAAAGATCGAACGAGGGATTCCCCTCCTCCACCCCCAGGACGCCGCCAATTATCCAACCGAAGATGCTGGCGACCAGGAACTTCGCCGTAAGCGTCCACTCGTATTTTGATTTGTATAACAGGGCCAGCAAAGTGAAAACCGAAATTCCTGATGCAAAAGATACAAGCATGGTCATGCCCTCCGACATTAGCTGTAATCCGAAAGGTTGGGACGTATCCATGAATAGGTGATGGCTGTAGACGCCTATCCCCGAAATGAGAAGCAAGGGCCAGGGAGCAAGCGTCCACCTCTTGCTGGAAAAATCCCTCTTCGCGAAAATTGGAATCAGTGTGTAATACATACCGATTAGCGGGAAGAACGCGAAATACACTATCGGATGGTAATTGATCCACAGGAAATTCTTGGCGATCAAATTGTTCAAAAAGGACGGATTGTTTGTAGACACCCAAGCTCCGTCTGCGAGCAACGTTAGAAATGGCGGTGCGGAAACTATCATGTCCAGGGTCGTGACGACTGCGGCAATGGCCGCGGGTGGATAACTGAGAATCCTTGCTCTTACATTCTTCGTCATATACGCATCGAAGCCGATCGATGCGGCAAACCTTGAAGACAGAGAGTGATTGTACCCTGCCTTTGAATTGTAGGCATCCTTGTACTTGCTTGAAAACGCGGTTCCAAAGACAACATAGGCAAAAACGAAAAGGGAGAGATTGGTGATTATCATACCGGCGAAGAACATCAAAGCTTGGGTTGGGCCCCACGGAGCGGTTCCTGCCGGACCGCCGTGGAACGGAAGTGGGAAGAGGAAATACCAACCGGGACCGAAGCCATCCAAAACTGATAACCATACCAGGTAGAACCCTATGACAAAAAGCCAGAATATGTAAGGGAGCAATTTTTCGTTGTAGAGCTTCCGTTTCATGTACTTTGGAAAAATGTACAGGCATAGTCCGTAGGCAAACGGAAATTGCCAACCTACGAACATCCCAAGTCCATGAGCTGTTAGCAACTGACCGAAAACTTGCGGGGCGCCTAAAGCACCGATCAGAGAGGAGCCGCCCGACTGATCGGTCCGCATGAAAAGAGCGATCGTCCCTGCTATGATGAAGTTCAGGAATGAGAGGTAGAGGAGACGTCTGGACCACTTTCTCGTAGTCGGGGTTAGTGCGTTCTCTTCTGTGATTGTAGCATCGTTTCCAGTTACTGTTTTTGAAGGGCCGTTGCTCAACTTCTTTTGCCGATCTCCTTCTAACTAGTTGAACTCAAGTTACCGTGAACGAGGTGAACATCCCGTAGTGACCATACCCACAAAATTCGAGGCACCGGATGTAGTAAGTTCCAGGCTGAGTAAACTGGTACATGATGTCGTTGTAAAATCCGGGCATCACCTGCACCTGAAATAGGATCGTCCCTGCGGAATCGTAGACCCCGAACCCGTGAGTCACGTCGACGCTTGTGACATTGAAAAGGACAGTATTTCCAGCGGGAATCGGGTAGTTGGCCACACACGATGGTGGTTGTGTAAAGTTAGCCTCAAGACACCATGAAAACTGCTGCGCCTGAA
>JASHXQ010000066.1 GCA_030043455.1 Nitrososphaerales archaeon
CACTTTCCCAACTCCTCAATCTCACTCTCGCTAAACTTCTGAATTAGGCGATTTACCAATGATGCATGATAAGATGCAAGTCCGAACTTTCGGATTACGATGCTCCACTCGGTATATTCTCGCAATGCCGAATTGATGATAAAGTTGACCGAGGTTCCTTCCGTTCTTGCCAGCTGTCCAATCTTTCTATCCAAATCGTCTTCGATGCGAATCGTTCTTGTCGTAGTACGGGATGGCAACCTGCAACCATAAAGCGGAAAAAAGATTCATCGATTTATTGTGTTCGCTTGTGCTCTAATGTAATCGTTTCAAGTCGTTTCTATACGCACCGCATATTAGATGAAAACTAGGGGCAATAACTTCGCACCTTTCTTCAAAGTTGACTAAAATTTCGATGAATTTGGATGAAACCCAATTTGGCCAGAGAGTTTCAAAGGCACTTGGTGAGGCGTTGGGGGTCAAAATCATGTATGTAGTTTACTCCATTCTAAAGAAAGATTATGGAATTAACAAAGACGAAGTAGCAAGAAATCCGGCCGCTTTAGAGGAAGCTCTGGGAAAGCTCTTCGGCCCCAAAGGTCGAGATTTTCTGGTGAAATTGATTTCGGCAGAAATCATCATGGAGTTTGATCTCCCAGATAATCCAACAGGAAAAGGAAACACGCTCACTGAACTACTCCAGCGCGCTCATCAAAAGGCGACATCGTGAGGAAGCAAGGGGTCTCTCTCCAATAGGCATATGGTGAAGCTGGGAGTGTCAGACTGCTCGGAGACCGGGTTCTACGTGGCGATTTTCCGCTGCGTCGATCGGGCACTGTCCAAGTTGGGAGAAACTCCGAAGCAGGCACTTTACTATCAGATAGCTTCGAAGAGGGGGATGAACCGGGGTCAACTGCAGACGAGGCCCGAGGAGGTACTGGAAGGTCTCAGAGGATTATTAGGGGAAACGGGCTACTGTTTCATCAAAAAGGAGACCATTGCAGAGATTAAGACTTCCTTCGCGCTTACAAACGGATTGGGTGACTGTTTATCAAAAGTCATAGAGGAAGCCAAGAAGAAATTCCTCAATAGCTAACACGGGGTCTAACCCGTGTCTGTCCATCGATCTTAACGACAAATTCACATAGGAGGCTAGTGCTACCGTCAAAAGACGGCTATAATGATTTATCGAATTAGTCAACAATTGGTTCTATGACCCACTACGAGGTCTCCTTCAAACTGCAGCACGACGGTTGTCCTTACAACGAATTTTCGAAAACTCATCCTTCGGTTATCATCTCGCACTGGTGCAATTGGAGTAAGGATGTACTGGAAATTGCTCACAGAGAGATCCAGAACGATCCGAAAATGAGGAACGATCTTCAGAAACTGACGAAAGCTCTGGGTACCAAAATTATCCGGAGATCTTACGCCAGGGCGAGCGTCCAAGTTGTGTTCATGCACTGCGCATGTGACCAAATTCCCCCGCCAACTCTACCTGTTATAGAAAAGAGAAATTGTCTGGAACTCCAACCTGCGGTATACTCTGATGGTTGGGAGTGGTATCGCGTTATTGCTTTTTCCGATCGTGACCTGAAGCAGCTCTTCAGGGATCTCGACAAGCACTGCAACCCGATTGAAATCATCTCGAGGAGATCCATTTCGGACGAATCCGTGCGGGATACATTCCTACTCTCCACAGCTTCCTTATTCGGAACGCTCACAGATAAGCAGACAAGGGCCCTCATGACTGCGCTCGACAACGGGTACTACCGGTTGCCGAGAAATGCGACTGCAGGGGATATTGCGAGATTGATGGGAGTCCCCCGGACTAGTTTTGTGGATCACTTGCGAAAAGCAGAAAACAAGGTGCTACAAGCAGTGGGCCCCTATCTCCGGTTAAAACCGGCGGAAGTTTAGGCGGTAACGGAAGACATAACAGATCTTTCTAGATCGGTCTTCCCCGGATTAGCTTGCGTCTCGCTAGAAAAGTAGCGATTGTCACCGGAGCGGCTCAGGGCATAGGTGAAGCAGTTGCAAGACTGTTCGTTGAAGAAGGCGCCCGGGTAGTGCTTGCAGATATTCAGGAAGAGAGAGGAAAAGATCTTGAAAGAGAGCTCAACACAAACGGGATCTTCTCTCGATTTGTAAAGCAGGACGTGTCCTCCGCCGACGACTGGACGAAGGCGGTAGATCTGGCAAAAACTCAGTTTGGCGGGGTGAGCATCCTAGTCAATAACGTGGGGATTTCATCCTCACAACAGAGAATTGATCAGACTGAAGAAGCTTCTTGGGACACGGTGATGTCGGTGAATGCAAAAGGAGTCTTCCTGGGCACCAAGGCAGTGCTGGATCCGATGCGCCAAGTTGGTGGCGGATCAATCGTCAATGTTTCTTCGCAGTTCGGCCTTGTGGGTTACACTTCGGAGAATTCTGCTTATCAAGCTTCAAAAGGAGCAATCCGGATTTTTACAAAGGTCACTGCGTTACAGTATGCAAAGGACAACATCAGAGCCAACAGTCTACATCCTGGGCCCGTAGATACGCCCTCTGGAGTCATTGCCTCTGATGACCCCGAGCGTCTGGAACTCGTATTGTCGAAAGTTCCCTTAGGGCGAATTGCCCGACCGCGGGAGATTGCATACGGAGCCCTCTTCCTGGCTTCCGACGAATCTTC
>JASHXQ010000067.1 GCA_030043455.1 Nitrososphaerales archaeon
CTCACTATCTTGTTGGAATATCGCACGCTGTCATCCACCAGCGACAAGACCTCCTTGTCCTTGGCAGTGGCGGTGGGTCGGTGCTTTAGATAGTAAGTCGCGTTCAAGATGCTCTGCAGAGGATTTCTGAGATCATGAGCCACCATGGCTGCGAGCTCTCCAATCGCCGAGAAGCGCTCCGATTTCTGGAGCTGGACGGATTTGTTTCCAATCTCAGTAAGCATGCCATTAATCGAGCCACCGAGTACGGCAATCTCGTCATTTCCTTGGACAGGAATTTTTGCGGAGAGCTCATAGTGGCTGCCGATTTTCCCCACTTCTGACACGAGCTTGTGTAGTGGCCGAAGTATGGTTCTCTCCACCATGACCAGAGTGATGACGACGAAAATGAGACAGGAGGTGATCACTACAAGATCGAGATAACTGATCGTCGCGATGCCTTCCTCATGAATCGTTCTGGGCAAGGTTGTCCCGAGTAGAAACACGGGAAGACCATGAAAATCGTTTACAAGATAGTAGCCTGTAACAGAAGATCCGTTGTCGGTATGGATGTAAGTATACGGTGTAATCGCCGTCGACGAATTCTCTGTTGTAGATTCCCATGTGGCATATTGAACCATGGTCAAAGGAAAATTCAAAGTCTTTGAAAGTTGGCCGACGAACTGACTGTCAATGTATCTCCCGAAAATTAGGGCACCGTGGGAAGGCCCGGTCCCTTCACTTGTAAGGATCGGTTGCGAGACGACCAAGAGCGGGCCTTCGGGAATCGTAGCTATTCCGGAGAAATTCGAGCCGATGTTCTGAAAGTTCCAGATCTGGGGGTTGTCCAAAACTAGATTTAGAAAACTCGCCGGAATGTGGACGGTCGTCAAGTTTTCCAAATCGTAGCCGATCCCATAGAAGATGCTCCCCGTAGAATTGATGTAAAGCGCATAGTTTACGCCGAAAGCTCCCATGGCGGGGGGCATCTGATTTCCGTCGTACAGCAAATTGCTCGAAATGTACACGTACTCGGTGCTTACGTTCTCCATGAAGTTGTAAGTGTCATTCCACTGGGCCCAACGCGTCAGCTTCGAATTGAGGACGTTAAACTGGTCCTGCAAGGCTCCCTGGATTTGAGTGACCGTCTGGCTTACCTGATTGGTTTCGAGCTCATTGTAACTACTCGTGAGCGCGTTGGTGTAGAGTTCATTCAGGATAACCAGGAGAGATAGGGTTGCAACTATCAGGATTGTTGCGGTCTTGACCCGGAGTTTCATTTCTCTAACACATCTCGCCTTTGTGTGGGGGTTACCTTTGCTGCCCGTCCCGCACCTTCTGAATCAGTCTTGTGAGATCGCTTTCCCCGTCTGTCGAGAGAGAAAATTTCCTTCCAATCTCCAAGATTATCGCTTTCTTTATGGTAACAGATCCCACTGAGAAAACGCGATCTAAAAATTCAGAGAAAATCAGCGGTCTCCGCCCGATTGAATGGCTATCGAGATTGTACGCGTTTTTGAGCTCATGAAAAACTACATTTTTGAAAGTGGGACCAAAATGATTGAGTCCCGACTCTACTGCCTCCAATAACTGAGAATCTACATCCTGGGTGCGCTCTTTCCACACTGGAGATAACGCCGGCATCCTAGGCAAAATCACGAAGCATTCTTTCGCGGTCTCCGGGATAGTTAGATGACAACGACGGGATGGCATGTATCAATAGAAAGAATACTCGCTCACGATTGATTCAGCAGGTGAAAATCAGAGAATATTAGGCTCGTGAAGCAAGAATCCTGATTCGCGACTCTATCTTTTGATGGAACTATCCTAGCTTTAATCTCGCCGGACTATGAGAAAACAAATTACCGAAGTAACAGATAAGAAAACCTGCACTCGGAAAAAATAATTCAAACTTGGTTGGGGTTCTGATCTTGAAAAAGTAATTCGAGAAAAGTACTTTCAATTTTTTAACAGGGAACTATAGATGGAGGTTGGTTTGCAGTTTTGACAGAAGCAGAGTTTGATGAAATAGCCCCAGTCTATGATGAGACTAGAGGAGTACTTGACGACGAGACCTCAAAAGGGATCAAATCCATGCTCGACAAATACACTTGTCACTTTCTTCTTGAAATCGGGGTGGGGACAGGACGGGTGGCAAATCCCCTATTGAAAAGTGGCTTTGACATTTCAGGCCTAGATATATCGAGAAAAATGATGGAAAAGGCAAGAGCGAAAGGAGTCGAAAACCTCGTTCTCGCCGAAGGAACTAGAGTGCCTTTCAAGGACAAGATCTTTGACGCCACCATTATGGCTCACGTCTTTCATATTCTTCCCGATCCTATCACCGTACTTCATGAATCTGCGAGGGTCAGCAAGGTTGGGGTGTTCGCCCTTGTGAGGAAGGGCGGCATGGGGATGGGGTGGAGATATTTCCGACCGGGAGGATGGGCAAACGAGGATGGCTCCAACCAGAAGGATTCTGGCCAAGAAGGCTTGGACGACCGAACGAAGGAGTTTTATGAGGAGAGTCGCAAAAGGTTTAGGGCGATCTCTGAAAAATACGGATGGAGTCCGGAGAGTCAAAGGGAACTCCACCCCCGCCACTGGGAGAGAGAAAAAGAAATCTTGGAAAAATACCCGCCAGACGATTTGATGACAGTGAGCGATGTAATAGTGAACCTAAAGCTCGAAGACAGGCTTGCGCGGTTTGAGAAGAATGCCTACAGCTACACTCTGGGAATGCCCGAGGAGATGCGTCAGGAAATTATCGCGGAGATCAAAGCCAACGCTGCCAGATTTCCGGAGCGTTTTTCTCAGCCGAGGCATGCAATTTTCCAGCTGGCAATGTGGCGCCCGGATAGCCTAAGGAATTAGGCAATACGAGTAGTCCCAGAAAAAATCAGTTTGTCTCCAAATTTAGAAAGGGCTGCAGTGAGTTCAGTACCTTGTTTTCTGCCTTTCTCAAATGATCCACGAAACTGGTGCGCGGAATTCCCATCGCCCTGGCTACCTTGGTGGCGGTGGCTCCCCGGGGCTTCTTGTAGTAACCTATGTCCAGAGCGGTGCGTAGGGCCTGCTTTTGTTTCGAAGTAAGATCGCCAAGCAAAGTGGAGCTGGAAAGATTCAGATTTCCGCGAACGACATCCTCTTCGACTTCGCTCCTCGAAAGAACTTCAATTTCGTACTCTCCGAGCGTAGAGAAGAGCTTTCGAATGTCACTTTGAGAGAACGCTATCACGCGACACAGCTCAGAACCTTCTTGGAAAACATAGGGTTGCATTTCGAGGCAGTTGAACCGGTCTATGGTTAAGAGAGCAGGGGAAGTCACCTTGTCGCAGATGCAATGGCTGAAAACCACCCCAAAGCTGTTTTCGGAGATTGATTTCCGATTGATTTTGAAGCCCATCTCGCCTGCGAGATGCTGCACTTCTCCCTGGATTTTCTTGTCAAGGGGACGTTGACTGCTCAGTTCGATATAGTCCCTGTTCCAGTTACACCACTGGCTGATCGTTATTCCCTGATGCGCCATTGTAAATTGGCCGAAAGGACTCTCATATCGCATCTTGAAGGTGATTTCGTAGTGCGTCATGGATCCAAAAGATCGCAACATGCCATTTATGATCAACGCTGTACCGTGACGGTTGATGATTACATCTGCCTGACTGAAAAGTGAGCTCAGATCTGGGGAAGATGCGGGGAGGGTGCCGTGAAGGCGGGCTTTTCCTCAAGTCCCGCGTTCGATTCACTTGCTAGGAGCTTCAAGATTCCGGGGAGTGACGCCGAAGAGAAAATAACCCCGGGCTCCTTCTGCCCCTGTCCGAGCAGCCCCAGAAAGAGTGTCTTCAGGAAACTCTGCTTCCCGAGATCCACTGTCTCCAATCGATACTGCCCTGTCTCGGCGACCCTATCTACGATCCGGAGCATTTCCTTTTGATCGCTATCCAGCTCCCGTTCGTATTCGACGACGCGTTTTGCTATCTTCACATTTCCTACTACCGAGCCAGCGTAAACATCGATCACGATGGATCTACCAGAGCCTTTTTTCTTCGATCTGACGAAAACTCTGATGACTTGCGGATTATCGACACTAGACAAAAGTACTCACACCTTCCCCGCCTCATTAGAAAATTTGATGATCGAGCGGTTGGGGATTGTGCCGTCATCGTACGGAGAATCGGTACAAGATTTTTTGTTATCTAGAATGCAGGAAGTTCCTTAAGATCCAAAACAGCCCCTAACCAATTCCCAAAGCCGCGACTCAGGTGAAAAAGAGAGAGGGTTGCTCCCGCTCGCGAATAGGAGCGGGAGCTCTGAACGCCCGATTTTTCGCTACGTGTAGTACATCATATTGTAGTAATATCCAACGAAGGCGTTCCACGTCATGCCGTGCAGGTAGGGTTGAACGAAGAAGTAGACCGCCGGGTTCGGGAACCAGTCGTACGGAGCTAGCTGATACATCATCTGGTAGACTTGGGTGATTCCTTGAACGTACGAGGTCTGATTCGTATCGAAAGGTAGTGTGGCAAGGATGTTATTGATTGTTGCATTGTTGAGCCAGCCCGGTAGGAAGCTTGTCGAAGTTGCCGCAGGGAGCATTAGCTGGAACACCGGGTCGGGCCAATCCGGATACCAACCCAGGAAAGTCATGATTGGCGAGGTTTGGGCTGTTCCTTCGTTTGCACTGAAGACGGCTGGGGTCTCACCATAAGGTGCAACAGAAAGACCAATCTGCTGAAGGTTCGCCTGAATAATTTGCAATTGTGACTGGATCAGAGGACTGAGCGGTGTCAGATAAGCGAGCTCAATAGCTGGCAGAGCTTTGCATCCAGCCGCTCCCACCGTACATCCTGCAGTAGTAGCATTGGGCAGAGTTACGTAAAAGTTTCCCTGCACACCTGCCGCTGCTATCTCTTGGATGGCAAGAGTAATG
>JASHXQ010000068.1 GCA_030043455.1 Nitrososphaerales archaeon
TTCCAAAACGAGAGTTCTCATTCCTTTGTAGTGCCAGTCGAGAGTGGCACGAGCTTTTCCTGTCAAGTCAGAGGATCGCTTTCAGCCGAGCTTGATGTAACTTGTGGTCTCGCATCACTCCAAAAATTTCTATCTGAAGAATGTGCTTGTTCAAAAACTGATAAGAAGACGACTCCGGAACTCGAAGGCTCATGTCAGACTTTGGTTCTCAACTCTTGGGTTTGTCCGGGAAAGCAGCTATCGTGACCGGAGGTGCTCGGGGTATCGGTCGTGCAGAGGCGAAACTCTTCTCCAAACTCGGGGTGAACGTGGTGGCGGTGGATCTGCATTTTGATTTCGTCCCTGAGGAGGGGCCTGGAAAGGTGGTGAGGCTTCAGGCAGATGTTTCCGATTCCAATAGTGCGGATAAAGCCGTCTCCACTTGCATGAACGAATTCGGGCGGCTCGACATTCTCGTGAACAATGCGGCCGTGAACAAGGGTGGCACCGTGCTCGATTACAAGACAGATGAATGGGACCAGACAATGGGCGTCAATATCGAAGGCTGCCGGAACTTTGCCCGGGTTGCCGCAAGCGAGATGAAGAAAAAACGTTCTGGTCGGATTATCAACACGTCTTCCGTAGATGGTATCATGGCGGAGCCGGGAATCCTGGCTTACTCGGCAACGAAGGGTGCAATCATCATCATGACGAGATGCATGGCTTCCGAGCTTGCGCCGTATGGCATTACGGTTAACTCGATCGCTCCGGGATGGTGCGATACACCCTTTGGGACCGGAATGCTGGATGTAGCCTCCAGGAAGCTCGTGGAGAACAGGATTCCTTTAGGGCATATAGCGCAACCGGAAGAGATTGCGAAGGGGACGATCTTTCTCGCATCTGATCTCTCGTCCTACATGACCGGGCACATTCTGGTCGTGGACGGGGGACTTACGACAGATATCAGCATCCCCGGGCTGAAGTATTGAGGGCTAATAAAAGCCCGCAGTCAGTCCGCCGTCTACAAAGAGTATGTGACCATTCACATACTCTGCATCGTCGGACGCGAGAAACAAGGCGCCCTTTGCAATGTCTTCCGGGCTGGAAAATCTGCCCGCCGGAATCTTGGTCAGAAGGAAGCGCTTTGCATCTTCTGGATTGGGAGCCGCGTTGATGGAAGCTTCCCATTGCGGAGTGACTGTCTCGCCGGGGACAAGTCCGTTTACTCGGATGTTGTGCTTGGCATAGTCGAGACACATGGCCCTGGTGAGCTCCCTGAGACCACCTTTAGCGGTGCCATAAGCCTCAGCTCCGACGTAGTTCATGTAGGCGTTTGTGGTGACCGTATTGATGATTGAACCACCTTTATTGGCGATCATAAGTGGAATGACTTCCTTTGAAACTAGGAAAGTACCCCTCAAATTCAGATTAATTAGGCGATCCCATTCCTTTTCATCGTCTAGAACGACCGTGTCGTGTCCCTCTCTCTGCCAGCCCCCAACATTGTTATGGAGAATATCGATCCTGGAGTATTTCTTGATCACGTCTGCGACCATGGCCTTTACCTGAGCACTGTTTGTCACATCCGCCACAAAGGTCGCAGCATCTCCTCCATCTTTGTGAATCATGTCGACCGTGGTCTGTGCGTCCATCCCTTTGACATCGTTCACAGCAACTTTCGCGCCTTCTTTTGCAAAGAGGACCGCAGTGGCCCTGCCTATTCCCGATCCCGATCCTGTGATCAGGGCAACTTTGTTCTGTAACCTGGGCAAATCCATCGGGTTGCACTCCTACGAACAATTAAATAAGTTTCTTAAAGAGCCGCAACCAGGCGATCAATCTTTGGCTGATTCTTTGATCCGGAAAAACACGGTGAGTTACTCATGCAATCTAGACATCACTGACGCGAACTCTATGCTCGGCTATACTGTTCAGGCAGAAAAAGCGGGGTTTACTGCCATCTGGACCGCGGATCATTTTCATCCCTGGTTTCACACCGGCGCGAGAGAGACCCAGGCGTGGATATTCAATACCACCGTTCTGGATCGGACTCAGCATGTTCCGGTCGGGACCGGCTTGACGTCGCCCGTACTCCGATACCATCCGGCAATTATCGCCCAAGTTTTTGCCAGCATGGAGGCGATTTTTGGAAAACGTGTGTTTCTCACGCTGGGTGCCGGCGAAGCCTTGAACGAGCTTCCGCTAGGTTACGAATGGATGACTACCCGGGAGAGAAGAGAGCGTGTGATCGAATCCGTGAGAATGATTAGGAAATTGGTGAGCGAAGATTTTGTGAATTTCAAAGGGAAGTACTTCACTCTCCGGGATGCAAATTTGTACATGAGGGCGAGCTTTCCGATTTACATCGGCGCCTCTGGCCCGAAAATGGCGGAGGTAGCAGGAGAGTTAGGCGACGGCTTTCTTACGATCAAGGGAGCAGAGTATGCCAAGAGCGAACTTTTTCCGGCGATCGAAAAGGGAGCCAAGAAAGTGGGCAAGACTCTTGCCGACATAACCAAAGTCGTGGAGATCGATATGTCCTATCATCTTGATTATGATGCGGCGCTTACTCCACTTAGAACTCAGGCAGGTACGCTTCGGCCAGAGGTCTTTGTAGATCCGATTTACGATCCGAGAGTGATAGAAAAAATGGGATCTCAGATCAGTGATTCAGAGTTGGCGAAATCCTTCGTCGTCGCCCAGAAGGCGGAAGATATCATCAAACCTATCGAGCAAGCATTCGAGCTAGGTTTTGATCATGTTTATGTGGCAAGCCTATCGCCGGACGAAAAGTCCTTCATAGATTTGTGTGGGCAAAAAGTACTGCCTTATTTCGAAAAGCGCAGGTTGTCTCTCTGAGCTTTCTTACCGAATTAGTGTTAACTCGATATTTCATGAATAAAATCTCAAACAACACTTATTATTCGAAGGTTCAAGCCGGCTGTTAATTTGACTTCTCGTAAAGGAACTATAGCTACTCTAGTCCTTCTATTGTTGTTTGCCCTATCTACTTTAGTTGCTTCAATCAGCGCTCCCGCGTTCGCACAGAGCACACCCACTCAAGGAGGCACCCTAGTGCTTGCGCTTCCGAACACTATTGATACCTTCAATCAGCTCCAGACCAATTCGTATCAGGCTTGGTACTTCAATCAGTTGATGTATCCTGATAATGGGGTTCCCACAAATACTGGAATTGTCCCAGTAGCAGTCTCGAACTACTGGTCGAATGCCAATGCTACTACCTGGTATTTCCGAGTCACACCGGGGATGACTTGGTCGGATGGAGTTCCGGCAAATGCTACAGACCTCGCCTTTTCTCTGCAATCAATGTTCACTACATATGCGTGGGGAGGAGCTGGCTCGTTGTCTGGATTTGCCTCGCTTCTTAACGGCAATGCCACAACTGCGGTTAAAATTGACAATGCATCAGTCGTAGAAGTGGATTTTAAGCAACCCTTCGGTCTCTTCGGCGACATTGCCGGGACAGAGAATACGCCTAACTTTACCCCTGCACACATCTGGTCTAGTCTGTTAAATCAGAGCGCGGCCCCACCTCTGAATTTCGGTACGATTGTTGGGGCAGGTCCTTTCTACATTTCGAATTTCCATCAGGGTGATCAAGAGATTACCCTCCTGCCTAACACATACGGCACGCCGTGGGGTGGAAACTCAAAAGGGGTTCCGTACCTCAGTCAGATTGATGTGCAGCTGGTTCCCACAACTTCCAGCTTGGCGCTACTTTTGGAAAGTGGACAGATCGACGCGGCGCAGCTAGCGCCTAGCGATGTGGCGGGTGTTTTGTCAAACCCTAACCTGCAAGTGTCTGCAACTAATGGGACAGGACTCTGGTACATTGAATTTCCTGGAGAAGCTTATCCCTACAATATGACGGCGTTCAGGCAGGCGATGATGTATGGTATAAATCGCGAAGCTCTGGTGCAATCGGCGCTCGCCGGCTACGGCTCGATTGGTACTTCGGCATTCATTCCACCATCGAGCTCTCCTGAATACAATTCCAGTGTACCCGCTTACAATTTCGATCCTAACATGTCAACTAGCCTGCTACAGAGTCTGGGATTCAAGATGGGCTCGAACGGTTACTACAATCTGCCCAATGGTTCAGCCTTCCAGCCACCAATTTACGTTCCTTCGGAGGAGACTGAAATAGTACTGGCTGGGACTCTAATCGTCCAGGATCTCAATGCCATCGGAATCGATGCCGTGCTCCATCCGATTGCCACGACTGCCATGTCTTCAATCTGGTATCAGGGAATCAACATGTATCTGGAAGAGCAGAATTTTGGCTATCCTAATAGCGAATTGCTGACGGATGAGAGCTTCTACTCCTTCTATACCACGGCGGGACCGACTCAAACCTATGCATTTGCGAACGCGACCATAGCCCAAGAATACAATGCCACGGTGGCGCAGTTGGAATCAGCAGGTAACCAGTCGCAGCGCTATCAGCTGGAGCAGAAAATCGAGGGCATTGTAGGGGATTATCTTCCCTCCATCCCCCTATTCTATCCGGATTTCATCTGGGGCTTTAACAAGGCAAAGTTTGGAGGCTGGCCATCGGGATCTAGTTCATTCGAACTCCCGGGAGCGGTCTTTAATCTGACAGCTTTAGCCGATGTGTATCAGCTTACTCCTGGTCAGAGCCAGAGTCAGAATGCATCGACTGCTACAGTGACTGCAGCTCCCTCCACTACAACGCTTGTAGTGACATCCTCGGGAGCGCCACCACCTGCATCGACAGCCACGACCACACTCGGTGGCGTGAGCACCACCGTGACTTCGGTGGTTACGACTACTGCAGCATCATCGTCCAACACTACTCTTTACGCGGCGATAGGTATTGTCATAGTGATAATCGTGATCGTCGCGGCCGTGCTCGCAACCAGACGGAAGAAGTAACGGATGAGGCTTCGCGGGGCGTACGTGGCCCGGCGAATCCTGTACGCTTTAATCGCTCTACTCGCCGTCATAGTACTGAATTTTCTGATCCCTCGTGCTGTTCCGGGGAATCCGGTGGATATTTTCGCCAATCCCCGTATCCTCCCCTCCATAGAATCAAAGATACTAACACAGCGGTTCGGGCTTAACAGGCCGGTATGGGAGCAGTTCGTGCTCTACATTGAAGGGATCTTTCAATGGCCACCCAATTTCGGTATCTCTTTCAAGTACTATCCCACACCGGTCTGGACCGTCATCCTGGATTATCTACCCTGGACTCTGCTATTAGTGGGGATATCGACGGTTGCTACGGCCATAGTTGGAATTCTAGTAGGTATCTGGACGGGCTCGCGGCCTGGGACCAAGACCGATACCGCCGTCACTTCGGTCTCAATGCTACTCTGGACTATGCCGTTCTTCTGGCTAGGGACTCTGCTCCTCTGGATCTTTGGGCTGGATCTTCACTGGTTTCCCTTGGGTGGAACCCAGTCGATTTTCGCTTCTCAGCTCAACTGGTATCAGAAAATCGGCGACATTGCGAGCCATGCATTCCTCCCTGCTCTAACTCTCACTCTCGCAGCCTTCGCCGGGTACTCGCTGATCATGCGGAATACACTGGTGGAAGAGCTATCGCAGGATTACATTATGATGTCTGAGGCGAAGGGCCTGAAGCGCTGGCAGATCATCATCAAGCATGCTGCGAGGAATGCCATGCTCCCGATGATCACCTTGATTGGACTGAATCTCGGATATGTCGTAAGCGGCGCGCTGTTAGTAGAAGTCGTCTTCTCTTATCAAGGAGTGGGCTGGCTCACCTACGAGGCGGTACTTTACCATGATTATCCCCTGCTCCAAGGACTCTTTTTCATACTCTCGGTGACGGTCATACTCGCCAACCTGATTGCCGATCTTCTTTACGTGTCGATAGATCCGCGAATAAAATAGATGGGGAAGAATGGCTTACAGGCTCCTAGTTGGCGCTCTCCAAAAAGTCAGACACGAAAAGAGGGCTTTGATTGGCCTTACCATCATCGGAATCTTTACCATACTCGCAATTTTCGCGCCATTCATTGCTCGCTATGGACCTCACGAACAAGATCTGACCGATACTTATGCTCCGCCCAGCTTACAGCACTGGCTCGGCACAGACAATTTGGGGGAGGACATTTTCAGTCAGGTCATTTATGGCGGACGGATTAGCCTCACAGTTGGTCTCGTCGTTGCCCTCACTGCCACCTTGATTGGAACCTTAGTGGGCGTTCTTTCGGGTTATTACCGGGGTGCCACTGATCAGGGATTGATGCGTTTTACTGACGTTATGCTCGTCCTCCCCCAGCTTCCGTTGATGATTATTCTTGCAGCTTACCTGGGGCCAAGCATTAACTCGATCATCGTTGTGCTTTCTTTGACTTCGTGGCCGCTCGTGGCCAGGCTTATCAGATCACAGACTCTTTCGCTTCGCGAACGACCCTTCACTGATGCTGCGCGAGTGATTGGTTCTAGCAATTTTCGGATCATCTTCAAGACGATCCTTCCAAACCTGTTGACTTTGATCGCAGCCAATGTAGTACTCATGATCACGACTGCGATCGTGGGCGAAGCCGGACTGGATTTCATCGGGCTAGGAAATCCTTCTGTCGTCAGCTGGGGGACGATGCTGTACTGGGCGCAGGCCGAGGCTCTCTTCGGGAGTCGCGCCGGTGTCGCCTGGTGGTGGATTTTGGCGCCCGGAATTTCCATCGCGCTCGTCGGACTGGGGGCAGTGTTGGTCAGTCTGAGCATCGAAAACGTATTCAATCCGCGACTGAGGGCGAGAACCTGAGCGCAGTCCTTTCCGTATCAGATTTGAGCGTGGACTATGCCATCTCCCGCGGGTACGTTAGGGCTGTGGACCAGATCTCCTTTGAGCTGCAAGAAGCCGAGGTGCTTGGTCTAGCCGGGGAATCCGGCTGCGGCAAGACGACTGCTGCTTTGTCCCTTTTGAGAATCTTACCGAAGTCAACAAGGATCACCGGAAGCGTGAGGTTCAACGAGGAGGAGGTTCTTGCTATGGAGGACGCACGGCTCCGGGATTACCGGTGGAAGGATGTCGCCCTAGTTCCTCAAAGTTCCATGAACGCCTTCGATCCCGTGATCACGATCGGGGCGCAGATAGTGGAAGCGATCCGCATCCACGAAAGGATGGAAAAGGGGGAAGCTTGGACGAAAGCTGGAGATCTGCTAGAGAGCGTCGGGATCAGTCGCGCGCGATTGAAACACTATCCCCACGAATTTAGCGGGGGGATGCGACAGCGCGCCGCGATCGCGATGGCTCTTTCGCTCAACCCGAAGATCGTTATCCTTGACGAACCCACGACCGCGCTGGATGTGGTTACCCAGCGGCAAATTCTGAATTTATTGCGCAGATTGAAAAATCAGCTGAAGGTTTCGTTTGTCTTCATCACTCACGACCTTTCCATTCTCGGCGAGCTTTCTGACAGGGTGATCGTGATGTACGCGGGTAAAATTGCCGAGGCAGGGAAGACCCAGACGATTTTCGAGCGGCCTAGTCACCCCTACACCAAGGCCCTATTCTCGGCGATCTTGCCCGTGCGAGGCCCGATGCCGGAGGTTAAGGCGATCGGAGGCATGCCGCCCAACCTCGCCTTTCTCCCCTCTGGTTGTCGCTTCCATCCAAGGTGTCCCTACGCCTTCGATCGATGTACTGCGGAAGAGCCAAGACTGATTCCTGTGAACAATGGCGAAGCGATGGCTTCGTGTTTCCTTTTGGAAAAGTAGGTCCCTAATGTGAGCTCCTCTCCCATTCTGGACATTTCTGATCTCGTTGTCGAGTTCTCATCTCCATCAGGATTGTTTAAGCGATCCCGAATCAGTGCGGTGGATAACGTTTCGATGAAGATCATGAAGGGAGACGCAATTGGGCTTGTGGGCGAAAGCGGGAGTGGTAAGACGACGATCGCCCGGACGATCGTGAAGCTAGTCACGCCGACATCCGGTCGCGTCCTCTTTCAGGGGAAGGACATTTTCTCCCAATCCTCCCAAGAGAGTAAAGACTACCGGAAGCATGTGCAGATGATTTTTCAGGACCCGTACGAGTCATTGAATCCGCGCTCCAGTGTTTCGCAGATCATTGAAGAACCACTCATAGTGCACAAAATTGCGTCCGGTAAAGAGACGAGGAAGGACAAGGTCATAGAGCTGCTCCAGCTTGTGGGACTGGAAAAGGATCTGGC
>JASHXQ010000005.1 GCA_030043455.1 Nitrososphaerales archaeon
TTACTCAGAAGGTGCAAAATCCATGGCCGTAGCCAGCCTCTCCTGCCGCCTCTCATGTGTCCAAAGCCGAACATATCGTTTTACCGATATCGAATAATCGATATCGGTAAAACGATATGTTCGGCTTTGGACACATGAGAGGGGGCAGGAGAGGCTGGCTACGGCCATGGATCTTGCATCTTCTGATTAACGGCCCCAAGAACGGGGCGGAGATAATGGATGACATTGAGAGGATGAGCTGGGGAGGTTGGCGGCCATCGCCAGGTTCGATCTATCCTTTGTTGGACGAAATGACGAAGGACGGTCTCCTCATAAAAAGAGATGATGGTCGGTACGAGATTACTGAGAAAGGTAAAGGGGAATCTGACTGGCCATTTGGCATGCCCTGGGGTAACCGGGTCCACGGCGTGGATCAGATGCTCTCCGAGATCAATGGCTATGTAATGTACTTTGAAGACCTTTCACGATCTGACAAGGCGAAGCTCGCAAAGTATTCGGCGACGATTAAGGATCTTTCTGCGAGATTGTCCAGATTGGGGGAGTCCATGCAATGACCGTCCATCGCGCCCCCATTAAGGAGGGTGACACCGTCTACGTGATGGATCGCAAGGTTCGGGGAAAAGTGCTCGGAAGATTGAAGTATCTCGTGCTGCTCGAGCTTGAGGGAACCCACCAGTTGATCAAGGAGCATCGGGGAGATCTCAAGTTGATCCACCCAAAACTACAGGAATTCTAGGAGGGGATAGCGTTGGGTTGGTTCTTTTCTCCTTTTAGGTGGCTGTGGGTCATCTTTGGAATAGTTGTTCTCGGGATCTTTGCAGTGATCGTGGCGTCGACGATTTACTTCGGCCTCTCTTTAGGGCATGCAGTACTTTTTACTCCTCATGTCTTTAGCTTCCCCTTTTTTGGGTTCGGCTTCGCTTTCTTTGGAATCCTAATTCTAGCGCTCTTCCTAGGACTCCTCTTCCGACCGTTCAGATGGAGGCGAGGGTACTATTCCGGTCGGTGGGGCTACTACGGCTATGATTCTGCGATGGATTCCCTAAGGCAGCGGTACGCCCGGGGCGAAATTACCAGAGACCAGTTCGAGCAGATGGCAGGGGATTTGGAAAAACACCGCTAACTCTGCTTGGCCTGTCTCCTTTTTCTTTTATTCGTACTAAAACTAAAAACGTCAAACTCCGGGGAAGTCTTCCTCGTGAAAAACTCTAACATCCTGTTTCTCGTTTCTGCGCTGGTCTTGGTCTGGTTCGGAGCGGAAGTGTATACTGCGCAGAATATTTGCGCCACGAGTTGCATCAGTCTCGTAGGTCTGACAAGCTGGGAGCAAGGTATTGCAGTTGTTATTCTCCCAGCCCTCCTGGCTGCAGGGGGTTTCAAGGCACGACAGAACGAGAAAAAGCAAGGAACTACTGTTCCCGAAGCTGAAGCAAACTAAGGTCGAACGACTCCGAAAAATTTACGGGTAGTAGCCATCTTCCAATTCTCTTTTACAGCTTGCATTTCCCCTTTTTTGGAGGAATAGCGAGCTTTCAGATGAGCGAGGCCATGAATGTTACGCAGTACGGGATGTACATTAACGGAGAGTGGAAGCAGTCTTCTGGAGGAAATACAATCAAGGTCATCAATCCGGCTACCGAGGGAATTTTCGCCACGGTACCAAAAGCGTCCAAAGAAGAAGTGAAAGAAGCGATTGATGCGGCAAAGACCGCGCAGCCTAAGTGGGAAGACCTCTCCCCCCTGCAAAGGAGTTCGTATCTTTTCAAAATAGCCGAACTGATCGAGCAAGATCGTGAAAGATTGGCGCAAGTTTTAACCTTGGAGGAGGGCAAGCCCCTTTACGAGTCTCGTTCGGAAATTTCCGGTTCGGCGACGAATTTCCGGTATTACGCAGAGTTTGCCCGGAGGATTGAGGGAGACGTCCTCCCCAGCGATTTTCCGAAGCAGTCGATAATGATTTTGAAGCTGCCCATTGGTGTGGTGGGCTCGATCACGCCTTGGAATTTTCCCTCCTCCACGGTCGCGAGAAAGCTAGCTCCCGCGCTAATCACCGGAAATACCGTCGTTACAAAACCTTCGAGCAACACTCCCCTTAGCACAATTGAACTAGTGAAACTCGCGGAAAAAGCCGGGCTCCCGAAGGGTGTACTCAACGTCGTCACCGGATCTGGCGGGGAAGTTGGCGAAGAGCTTGTGACCAACAATGATGTTGGGTTGATCACGGTCACTGGAAGCACGGAGGCGGGCCGCCAGATCATGAAAAGCGCCTCGGGCCACCTCGCGAGATTGTTGCTCGAGCTCGGGGGCAAAGCACCGTTGATCATCTGGAGGGATGCAGATCTCGAGTGGGCGCTAAAGTGCGCCATATTCGCGAGGTTCTGGAACAACGGTCAGACTTGCATAGCGGCGGAAAGAATGTATCTCGATTCAGGGGTTAAAGACAAGTTTCTGTCCGCCTTCGTAAGTGCGGCTAGGAGTTTGAAGATCGGGGATCCTACATCCGCACAAACTGACCTCGGTCCAATGGTGAGCGAAGACGAACGAAATACGAGCGAGAAATTTATCCAAGAAGCGGTTGATGAAAAGGACAAGATCATCATCGGCGGAACTCCTCCACCGGGAATGAACAAGGGCTATTTTCTGTCCCCTACCGTGATCGAAGTGCAAAATCAAAAATCACCTTTGATTCAGCAGGAAATTTTCGGGCCCGTTGTTCCCGTCATGGAAGTTGATGATTTCGATAACGCGATCGACATGGCAAACGACTCGATCTACGGACTGTCATCCTACGTGTTTACCCGGGATTCCAACCGAATGATGAAAGCGATGTACAAGATCAAGTTCGGGGAATGCTACATTAATCAAGTGGGACCAGAGCAGTTTCAGGGAGCTCACACTGGTTTCAGACAGACCGGAGTGGGTGCAGAGGGATCACGTTACACGTTGGAATGCTATACTCAATTGAAAACGTGCTACATCAATTGGGACGATCATCCCAATTTGCCATACCTCTTCCCGTACGGCGGCAAGTCCTGAAAATATCAATTCCTTGCAAAGTCATTAGAAGAGACGACCCGGACGTATTACGAAATACGAGGAGAACGACAAACGCCTCAGTCCCTCTTACATTGCCGTTCTCGCAAAAAGTCGCCTACGTGTTTTCGGTAAAATAAGCATGGGGAGATAAATCCGACCCCTGTCCCAGAAATCTGCAACAGGGATAACCGAAAGGTATGGAGATCTACGACTTGCTTCAGTGCGTGGATAGAGGGTTGGACTCTTTCGGTAGCAACATGAGACAGGCTGTATATTGGAGGTTGATGTCAGACGAAGCCTTGCCGTCGGACAAAATTCTTGAAAACCCTGAAGCTTTCGTCCGAGTTCTAAAGGCAATATTCGGGAGCGGTTATCCACTCGCGGAAAGATCTATCGTCAGAGAAATAAAAAAGACGTTTCATCTTAACCTGCCACCACAATGCAACATATCTGATACTTTCGAACTAGCCAGCAAAGAAATCACACTCGTAAGCGAGTGTGTTATTCGATAGGATCCGTCAGATTTCAAAAGTTCGCGATCCTTTGAAGTAGGTGATTTCCCTACTCAGGGATGGATCCATCTTGTCGTCGATCGAAAGCAAGGAAGTTTCTTGGAAAGTTCTCGACATTCCGATCTTTGGATCTGTCACCCGACTGAAAGATGACGGGATCCACCCAGCAGTCGTGTTTGTGGCGGGAAGTGGTCCAACGG
>JASHXQ010000069.1 GCA_030043455.1 Nitrososphaerales archaeon
ATTTTGAGAGCCAGCAGGGGCACATAACCCCGAAGCAAAGTACATATCTTTCCCATCTGCGTTCAAATTTGAACTCGAAATTGCCTTGGACGAATAATTGTTGTGGAATTTAGTACATTCAGCCAAGCCAATCATGGAGTTGACAGTTTTTGATGATACAAGAAACAAAAATGGAAAATGCGAAAGCAGGCGGGGAAATTAGCATTCTCGCGATCCAGGCCCAAAGATTAGTCAAAGTCTTTGGAGAAAATCGGGCAGTGGACGGAGTCAATCTCTCGATACCCACCGGGGGAATTTACGCGCTGCTAGGTCCTAATGGGGCGGGCAAGACGACGATCATTAACATCCTTACCACGCAGCTAAAGCCCGATGGTGGAAGTGCCAAGATCTTCGGTCATGACATAGAAAGCGAGACCCAAGCTGTCCGCCAGCTGATCAGTGTTACGGGACAGAGTGCGGCCGTGGATGAGAAACTTTCCGGATACGAAAATCTGACTATCTTTGGATTACTACTGGGTCTGAGTAGGAGTACCTCAGGCAGGAGGGCGAAGGAACTTTTAGAAGAGTTTGAGCTCGCCGACAGCGCCAACAAGACGCTGGAAAAATACTCCGGGGGTATGCGTCGCAGGTTGGATCTCGCCGCGAGCCTCATCATCCAAGCGCCGCTGATCTTTCTGGATGAACCCACGACGGGTCTGGATCCCCGAACCAGGATGCAAATGTGGAAGACGATTCGGAGGCTCGTAACGACGGGCTCTACGATTCTTCTGACGACGCAGTATCTAGAAGAAGCTGACCAGTTGGCTGATCGAATTGCGGTCATCGATCACGGACGCGTAGTAGCTGAGGGCACCTCTCATGAGCTAAAGGCCGCGATCGGCAAGGCGACTTTACGCCTTGAGCTTGTCGACGAGAAGGATGTCGAGGATACTCTGAGGATTACCGGGAAGATCCTCGCGGCCAAGGCTTCGAATCCAGAGCCGGGACTTGTTACCGCACCCATGGCGGATCCCGATCGGGTCACGGATCTCCTGATCGCCCTAAGGGAGACCAATATCCATCTCGCAGGAGTCAGTGTGCAGGAGCCTACTCTCGACGAAGTATTCCTTGCTCTCACTGGAACCCCGAGCGCGCAAGAAGGAGGTCCAGTACAAGAGAAATGAGCGAACAGCAAATAGTCCCGGGCGCGAGTCGCGTGCTCAAAAATCGGATCCCCCTGCGGACAACCCTGAGCAATTCACTCACTATGGCTTACAGGAGTCTCCTCCTAATCCGGCGGACGCCCCAACAACTTTTCGACGTGACGATCCAGCCCATTCTCTTCACGGGCATGTTTGCCTTCCTCTTTGGGGGTGCGATTTCTGGAAGCGTGCAGGGTTATCTCCCCATAATCATCCCGGGCATACTCGCGCAGACCGCCCTAACGGCTTCCATTGCGACGGGTGTTCAGCTCCGCGAGGACATGGACAAGGGCGTTTTCAATCGCTTCAAATCCATGCCGATCGCACGTATTGCCATGTTGATGGGGCCGCTGATCGCAGATCTTATTCGCTACGCCATCGCCACGAGTCTCACCTTTGCCATCGGGTATCTCCTTGGTTTTCGCTGGGCGGGCCCCGGGGCTGCCATGATCTGTGCAATCCTCGTAATCTACGCAGCTTGGTGTGTCAGCTGGATCTTTGCTCTTCTTGGAGTTATAGCTCCTACAACACAGGTCGTATCTGGAATCTCCAACGCCATTTTATTTCCCTTAGCGTTTCTCTCCGGCGCCTTTGTCCCTACCAGCACGCTCCCAAGCTGGCTGCAGGACTTTGTCAATGTGAATCCCCTGACTTACATCGTGAGCGCTGCCAGACAACTCCTCAACAAAGGTACGATCGGAAACGATTTCTGGTTATCTATTTTTGGCTCCGCAGCGGTCGTCGTGATCTTCGTACCGCTTACCCTAAAATTCTACCTGCGCAAAGCATAACTGATTTAGGATCAAACGAATTAGTGATTCTGATGGGCAATCCTTCAGAATCATAAAGATCCTATTTCCAAGTTGAAAACCGCAAGTAAGATTTGGAATTAAGTGTGGAATATCTCTCACTCATCAAAGAGAAGATCAATGATTGTCTGGAGGAGCGTTCAGTGATCTCTAGTGAATTGCATCATCTGCATTCGGTGCACGCAAACAGCTATTCCAACAGATTGCGTGAATTGAAGCTGGAAATTCAGATTCTCTGGCGAAGGTATAGAATACTTTCAGCGGTAATTGAATAAAACCCAAGGCAGCCACTCCAGGGAAAAACACGAAATCCTGGGAGAGTAGGCTTGGTCCGAACTTTCAATGACGCAAAGCATAACTGATACAAGGAAATAACCGCGGCACACGCCAAAACTTATGGAACATTACGTACTGAAAGTGATCAGATCATTTTGGCGAACCTGGTCGTTGAAGCGATCAAGAGCCGACGGAGCGTAAAAAATGTAGATCTGGAAAGGATGCCCTCAATGCAAACGATCAAGGAGATCCTCGAAGCTGCCACTTGGGCCCCCAATCACCACCTGACGGAACCTTGGAGGTTTGTCGTGATCGCGAACGAGGAGAGATTGAAGCTTGGAGAAAGCATGGCAGCTGCTCTAAGGAGCGGGATGAAATCCGTCGATGAGTCGCAAGTGAAAGAAGTCTTGAGAATCGAGCGAGACAAGGCTCTACGCGCTCCGGTCATTATTGCTCTGATCTGTGCTCAGAAATCCGGTGAAAGGATCGTCGCTCAGGAGGAGATGGTAGCTGCAGGGGCGGCACTACAGAACTTGCTGCTTGCGGCGCATTCTATCGGTCTGGGAGCCATCGTAAGGACTGGTCCGCATGCCTACTCGCAGCCCGTGAGAGACTATCTGAGTTTGGAAGAGAAGGAATTACTCGTTGGGTTCATCTACCTTGGCTATCCAGTAGATTCCACTCTACCGGCGGCCAAGAGAAGTCCCGTCGATTCCAAAGTCGAATGGCGGGGATTGTTACCCAGCTCACAGGTGTAGCGCGTTAGCTCATAGTTGGGTTTCCAATCCTGCCTCCACCCGTCTACTCAGCAAAGAAGCGGCGCGATTGCGGAAAGAATACGGGCCGTCATAAACTGATTTTGCGTCTTCGGGAATGGAAAACTTGCATGATCCACAACCTTACACCTTCTGGGGCCTCCATCTCAGGAAGATTGCAGTGATTGCGATGAGAACAATTACCACAGCTGCAGCCACCCATATTTCAAGTCCCAGTGGTCCAGCAGAACCGGATTTGGTCAGACTGGTAGTTGTTGAGGAATTGGTTGAATATTGGCTTGAGGGCAGATTCGAGACAGGGCTAGACCCACCCGAAGGAAGGCTTGATGACCCCGTGCTTTGCTGTGAAGATCCTGTACTTGGTTGAAACGTTGCAAATTGAGTGCTAGAAGACTGACTTGAGGACGAACTAGTTGAATTTGCCGATGAGCTCGTGGTTGAATTGGAAAGTCGAGTTAGAGTAAAGTCCTCCGGCGAATTGGATGCGTCATGGCAAGTACTAGGGATTATAGCACCACTAGACGTTGTGTTCCATTCCCAGTATTGGCTTTCGAATTGCCCGGTGATACTATTTTCACTAACGGTAGCATTGAAGGACGTGCTCCAGAGCTGCGGCTGACTACAGTTTTCCACAATAGCATTGGTGGCAGAAGTGCACAACTGCATATCTTGATTGGTGATCCCACCTGTACTGTTAAGATAGGTTGCGAAGAAAACCTGTCCCACAGCGGCAGGACAGACCGAGTCACCAACGTAAGAGGATCCTATGAAATATTTCGTACAAAGGGGGCCGAGAGGCGGTGTGTTGTCGCCGCACGGATAATCATCCGACTCTGTCATCGAAATATTGCTTCCGTCGTTGAATGACGCTTGCCATGTGCCAGTCAAATTGAATGATTGACAGATCGAACATGTTACGGGATTCGCCGTCGTGTTTGCCGAGAGGACACCCACGCGGGAAGATCCGACCACTGGGGTAGGGGCCGCCCTAACATAACCATTCGAAGGCTGTATATGTACCGAACTATTCAGGATGACTAATCCGAGAATCAGCCCTAAACACACAAGTGTAGGTTTCAACTCGAAGCGATGTCACTAGGGCGTCTATAAAGTGCTTTCTTTGTTTCAAGGGAGTTCGTTCCTCGGGATCGAGTTGAAAGTCTAGAAGATTCGGAAGGAAATGACTTGGAATGAAAAAGCTCCAGAGAATTGCAGTGACGTGACTATGGTCTGTTTACCTGAGCTGGGCCCTTAGTCGTTCCTTTAAAGCACGTAAACGCCCGTCAGTCGTAGCTTCTTAATTCTCATTTTGTAGTGTTTTTCGCAGTCACTGAAAATTACGCGCGCTGGAGCTGGCCTCGCTGCTCCTTTTTTCTGACATGTCTTGCAGAACAAGGGATCGTAAGCAGCTCTATTTGGGAGTACCATTGCAGTTTCCGCATCCAGAGCCTGTATCTGTATCTGTGACATGGATCTCAGGTACTAGTTTGGAAACCATAGTTATTTGAGGATGTAAGATGTCGACCGATATATCGTGACTTGAATAGTCGTTCCGGTTTTTATCTTGTTGAAAACAGTTTCAATCTTTGATTTCAGAACTACAATACCTTCTTAGATACGAGATCAAGTTGGCTGAAGGCCTTGTGGATACCATACGATTCTATTATTCCCTCCGAAAAATGTAACCTTCCGTGGACAACATAGATCTCAAAAATACCAATGTCGCAGAATAGTTTTTGCGTACTTTTGGACTACCTATGACACGAACAGGAACACTTCCCCTGATCGTCCTTGCATTCCGAGTGTCTGCCCCACTTGCAATCAAGTGTCTTGTAATGTTCTAACTGAACCTTTTGTCTTTCCAAGTTGTGACACTGGCAACGACAATTGGTTGAAAAAGTACAGGAATCATGATTGCCGATCGTGCAAGCGGTGGATTTGTAACTTACCATGTGGACTTGGCTGGATTTGTGAATTCGTGAAACTCGTTTGCTCTCCCTTACACCACTTTGGGCTGATTGTACTCAGGGTTATCCAGGGCAGAACTTCGCTTACCGACGTCTGCCCCTTCTGAATGACTTTTGTAAATCCAGTTGATCACAAACTGGGCAACTCGTTCCGTTCTTTTCGTTTTCTCTAAACCTGATCCCGTGTTTAGAGCAGATTTGTTGTCTTAGACTTTCCATCAACTAATTAGTGCGTTCCAAGTATAAAGCCCTTCCAGCTGGAAAGAAAATTTCAGGGAGATCAAAAATCACCTGATCTCCCACGCCGGAGTTCTTCCTAAACCGATTCTGCCATATCTGATCCGTGAGCTGGTTTAGTAGACGCGCTCGAGTCCTCGCTCTTTGATTCGCCCCCGCCAACCACATTGGCGATCGCAAATCTGGGACCAACGCTTTCGATCTTTATCTTCACTTTCTGTCCCACTCTGGAATTCTTCACAAAGATCACGAAGCCACCAATTTTGGCGACACCATCGCCCCGTCTGGAAAGCTCAGTGATTTCGACGTCGTACTCCTTTCCTACCTCCACTGGTTTGGGGGCAGAGCTGTAAGATGAACCGCCGTACCCGCCCCTGCTTCCTCCTCCGTACCCGCCTCTATTCCCTCCGTATCCTCCGCTTCTATTTCCGTAACTCATGTTATGTTATTACGCTGCCGTAACTTTGATGCCTCGAACTTTCTAGGATATAAGAGAATTCAATGCTCTGATCCGCTACGGATGCTCAGCGCATCGAGTAGGAGAAGCAGCCCGGCTGGACTCAGTTCCCTCTCCCCTTGGTTTTCATTGTGTGGCGGCTCGGATAGCATCAGAGATAGATTGACCAGCAAAGTCAATTTGATCCTGCTCTATTATGAGAGGAGGCTCAATTTTCAACACATTTCCAAATTGTCCTCCTATGTTCATCAAAATACCTCGCCGGAATAACTCTTTCCGAATGCTTGCCATCTCTTTTCCAAGGGGTTTTTTCGTGTCCTTATTCCCGACAAGTTCCAAGCCGATCATGAGGCCCTTCCCCCTCAGGTCTCCGAAGAACGGCTGTTTCCCGCAGAGATCTCTGAGTAGGTCCATAGTGTACTGCCCCATTTTTTCCGCTCTTTCGGGAAGGTGATTTCGTATTGTGTAGTTAATTGAAGCTAAACCGGCAGCGCAGCAAACGGGATTGGCCATGAATGTAGAATCATGGGTTAGGGATTCCATCACTTCCTTTCGGCCGATCGTTGCAGAGAGAGGAAGAGAGCTTGACAAGCCCTTTCCCAGCGTTATCAAATCCGGCTTTATCCCAAAGTGTTCGAAACAAAACATTTTTCCGGTTCTGCCAAAGCCGGTCATGATCTCATCAAAAATCAGCAATACGTCGTACTCGTCGCATAGCTTCCGAAGGCCCGTGAGGAAATTGTCAGGTGGGACGATCGTGCCCTCGTGTCCCTGTATAGGTTCGACAATTATCGCAGCAATAGATATTGCACCGGTAGCTGGATCCCGTAGATAATTCTCCAAAAGATCGAGATGGAACTGTCCGCAATCCAAACCATTGTCGGCGTATAGAAAACGGTAAGGATAAGGATAAGGAAAGTGATGCGCTGTTCCAAGAATTGGTTGAAACGGAGCCCTGTATTTCCGATTTGAAGTAACGCGCAGGGTTCCCATTGTTTTACCGTGGAATCCTCCATAGAATGAAATGAACTCAGAAGATTGCTTGTAAGCACTCGCCACCATCAACGCCATTTCCACCACTACGCTGTTGTGCGATTCGAACGCAACCTTGCTCAGGGGCGACCCAATGATCCTTGTAAGAAGACGTCCCAGTTCGATACGAGGTAAAGTGGCAGACTCAGTTTGCAAGCTGAGGTCAGCCTGACACTTTATCGCATTGACAATTTCGGGGTTCCTGTGCCCAGTGAAAGTGGTACCCGATCCGCTGCTCAAGTCCAGAAAGATATTATCGTCTATGTCAACAACGTTGCATCCGATAGCTTCCTTCCACACTATTTTGTCTAGGCCACCACTTGTAATGTATGTAGGTTCGTTTTCCTCCATTATTGAACGGACTTCCATCGACTTTGGACCGGGCACTGATGTAGTGATCCGAGGAAGACGCTTCCCCAATTCGTTTTTATTGACTGCCGAAAGAGCTCCCGTCATCAAAATGCGTACCACAAAACTTAGCCATTTAATGGTAAAGGAAACCGCGGCAATTGAGCACATCTTCTTCCGTAATTGGCCCGTACCGTCCCCAAAGCAATGAATTCGTTCTATTCGCATTCTTCATGGATGCGCGTTGGAGAAGTGCATAGCTTTGATTAAATGCTAGACTGTCCTATTTTGTGAAACCCAAAAAATGACATCCCAACCGACTGTTGCAGTTCCTCGTCGAAGATCCCTGGTAGGTTTGGTGGCTTTGATTCTAGGAGTGCTTCTCGTCCTTTTGGCGGGCGGTGTCGCGCTGTACGAAAAATACGTCCGCCATCTGACCTACCATCTCACCGCCTTTCATCCCTTGGTCGATGGGGCCGCGGGTTTGGGCGTCGTTCTTTTTCTGGTGGGGCTAGCTCTCTATCTGAGACGAAGCTAGCTCTCTTCTATCGTAATTTTCCGGGAAGAATTCTTCCCGCGGGCTCTAAATTACTTTTATTGTTTTTACCAGAGCTGTTTCTTGTTATCCGCACCAGTCGAGGCAATTCCCGTGCCCTTGGTGGTACTGGACATCGAAACGCCCGAGACCGTCTCGGCCGTATCGTAACCCGCCGACCAGACATGTGGCAGTTTAACAAAAGTCGAGGCATTAGGAGATTTGTACGTTTCAGAGAAAGTCGCCGCGATTGAGGTTATTGCGACACTCTTTCCATCTCCCGGACCGGCGACCACTGTTTCCGCATCATTGTAAAGTCCATAGGGATTTTTTCCCTTGCCATTAACGTAAAAGTACGGATGCACGGCTGCCTTCCCCTGAAATGCGACTTCGTCGAAATCATCGCCGCCGACTAGTTTGCCTGACTGGTAGACCCAAATTCCAAATTCCGCGTAGCTGGAACCTGAATGAGCGCCAGAGGAAAGTACCCCGGTCGTGGTGGTTATCAGGATTTCAAAGGGCAAGGAGACGGTCAGCTGAAGACTTCCATCGCAATAGTAGTA
>JASHXQ010000070.1 GCA_030043455.1 Nitrososphaerales archaeon
GATGTTTCTGGGAATTTTCTTGTCCAGCTGGTCCGAAAAGAAGAGCGTTATAGATGATAAACCGAACTCTACTGCTCTAAATGAGAAAGATTCCTCAGCCACGAAGAACTAGGCAGATCGCACTAAATGGCTGGAGCATCGTCGGGGCCTTCGGTTCCAGTTCCTGGTTGGGTTGTCGCGTTGGCGTTTCCAGTAGCACCCGGGGTAGGAGATTTTTTCAATTTGCCAGTTAGGAACTGTTTCAAATCCATGTTCAAGTTCTGGTTCGTAGGATTTTTCGGTATCACGATTGGTCGTCGCTGCCCCGAGGAAGAGAGGACGATCTGGTTGCCGCGGCCTCTCGGGGAATAATCCACCATACTTAACTGAGAATACGGGATTTCAGAATCTCCCCCGATAGTTTTGTGAATTTTCAGCGAATCATCGTAGAACTCAAACCGCCGCGGTGTAAACAAGGCGGGTACAAGAGCAACGATGAGAAAGAACGCGACCAGAGCTAATGTGTAGAGGCTGAAACCCGATGCAAGCCCGACAAAACCAATGAACACAAGGTAGACCAAAGACGGGACTATCGTCGAGACCAGGGATCTGCTCACGAGATAAAGGGGCGTCCCGGTGGATGGCATGGTGGAGGACGTGTAAGAGGCAACTGGAGGCTCGCTGGTTTCATCCATGGGGGGAGGAATATTTTTGAGCGAGTTTTCGCTGACTGAGCTCGCGTCTCCCCTGGGAGGAGTGACCGTTCCGGTACCGTAGTCCTCGAAGAGATAACCGCAAAAAGTGCAGGACTGCGCGTTGGCGTCGTTGACCGTACCGCACATCGGGCATTTCTTGGTCTTTGCCGTTGTGTACGCCCACCATAAAACAGGCTGAAAGCTCGTTTAAGTGTTTTAATCCAGAAGTCGGAGCTTCGATTTCAGTTTGAACGAGCATCAAAAACTCCACGGCAAGGTAGCACTAGTCACCGGCTCCTCGAGAGGCATCGGAAGATCCATCGCATTGGAGCTAGCAGCTGAGGGTGCGAATGTCTGTGTAAACTATGCCAGAAACCGGGAGGACGCTGTGATGGTCGCGGACCAAATAGCGGGCATGGGGAGAGAAGCGATTGTCGTGGGTGCAAACGTGAGAGACAATGCTGAGGTGGTGCGGATGACCGAAGAAACTGTTTCCACCCTGGGTCGCCTAGATATCCTGGTAAACAACGCAGGGATAATTCACTTCTCCGATAATTTCCTGGAATCTGAAAAGGAGTTTAGTGAGATGCTTGATGTAAATCTCATGGGACCCTTTTACTGTACGAAAGCCGCCGCGAAATTTATGATTGGACAAAAATCAGGAAGAGTCATCAATATTTCCAGCGTGGCTGGGATTGGTATTGCTGAAACTGGTTCCTCCGGCTATGCTGTGACGAAAGCTGCTCTAATTATGATGACCAAGCGCTTGGGTGTGGAGCTAGGACCCCACGGGATCAACGTGAATTGCGTCGCTCCCGGTTACATCAAGACGGACATGGCAGGGGCCGGCAAGTCGCCTGAAGAAGAAATCCAGCACGAAAAGAGGGTGGCAGGCATCACGATGCTGAGGAGAGTGGCAATGCCGGATGAAGTCGCAAAGGTCGTGGCATTCTTGTCCGGTCCAGACTCAGATTTTATCTGTGGGCAGACCATCACGGTGGATGGTGGGAGGATGAACTTCCTCTCCCGTTCGGAATAGCGCCCTAAATTGAATTCGGAACTATTGCACCTGATGAGACCTAGAGTATTCACCCGAGAGCGGAGTGTGGGTGACAATCCGCCATTCTAGTAAATCGGGAGCGTTCCGTACTAACGGTTAGGACCCCATAACGCAATTCGCAATACGAATGGACGATTTAGAACCCATATCACTGATTCGCTCTCTGTATAAGCAGCTCACGGGAATAGTCACCTTCATGCCCGTTACCAGACTGTTGTGTCCTCATTGCACTGGAAGACAGTGGGTTACTTGCGAAGCATGTGAAGGGAATGGCTTTGTCGAAAGGAAGGTAAGAATCAGCTATATGGATGATCTGGGTGAAAGAAAAATTGCTCTCTGCGCTACCTGCCACGGAGACAAGGTCTCTGCTTGTCCCAGGTGCGGTGGAAAAGGACGAATCTAATCCATGCCAGAAAAGAATAGTTCGTTTTAGTCTTGATTGTTGTTGATTTAAGTAATCCCACGATAAAATCAGACAAGCCCTCGATTCCAATGAGGGAGGGCGAGGGGCCGCAGGGCGATTCTCCGATAATATCTGTTGGAAAACAAGGAAAATTCTAGCGCTGTGCGAGTGTTTTGTAATCGTTGCTCAACTTTTGATCAGTCTGTTTTATGCAGCTACTCAAAGGCGAGCTGAGGAAGGAGGGGGTGGGAATCGAACCCACTTATTTGCGTCCTGTGCTGTGGAAATCCGCTTTCTGTGAAAAGAGAACTGCAGGCGGACGCGTGACCACTCCGCCACCCCTCCGCAATTCAGTCAGACTGAACTTCAGGGGAGCTCCTTTTGTGTGTTTTCGAGTCTGTCACTGTTAGGCTAATAGCGCCAAGATTACGATTGCCGAAACAAATACTATCGAGATCGTATTCAACACCTTGATCAAGGAATTGATTGCAGGACCAGCTGTGTCCTTGAATGGATCTCCTACGGTATCACCCATAACAGCCGCAGTGTGAGCCGGACTTTTCTTCCCGCCGTACTGCCCGGTCTCGATGTACTTCTTCGCGTTGTCCCACGCGGCTCCGCCATTGGTCATTAAGAAAGCGAGGAAAACTCCGGAGACCACGCTGCCGATTAGCAAACCGCCCAGAGCAAGAGGTCCTAGAATAAAGCCAACTATGAGAGGAGTAAGCACGGCAACTAGGGCTGGAGCCGCCAATTCCTTCAATGCCGCTTGGGTACTGATGTCCACTGCCTTTGCGTAGTCCGGCTTTGCGGTTCCCTCCATGATGCCCGGAATTTCCTTGAACTGTCTCCGGACTTCGTTTACCATTTTGAACGCAGCTCTTTGAACTGCTCCAATCAAGAAGCTGGAGAAAAAGAACGGCAATAGGCCACCGATAAACAAACCTACAATCACCAGCGGATCTGTCAGGACAAAACTCAGCGACTGCCCCACTGCCAGGCCGTACTTTGAGTAGAGGTTGTGTAAAGCGATTTCCTTGTTCACTTCATTTTGGAATGCCTCGAAGATAGAAATCGCTGCCAGCGCTGCTGACATTACCGCGAAGGCTTTCGTAGTCGCTTTGGTCGTGTTCCCGACCGCGTCGAGTTCATCCGTTACATCGCGCACGCTTTCTTCCAACCCCGCCATCTCCACGATGCCGTTCGCGTTGTCGGTGATCGGTCCAAAAGCGTCGATGGACATCACGACTCCGGTAAGCGAGAGCATGGACATGGTAGTGATCGCCGTACTGTAGACTCCCATCAAGACGTTGTCTCCACTGCCGGCGTACCCCAGATAGTAAGAAGCCAAGATTGCCACGACTAGTACCACCGCTGATGGCGCTGTGCTCTGCAATCCGACGGTAAAACCCGCCAGGAAGTTTGTTGCGGCGCTCGTTTGGCTCGCCTCGGCAATGGTCCTTACTGGAGGATATCTGTAAGACGTAAAGTAGTCAGCTACTCGTTCAATCACGATTACGACTACTATGCCCACAATCGCGCTCGCGAGCAGATAGTAGCCGAGACTATTCGAGCCGAAAAGCGAGTTGATGAATACAAAATCTATGACGATCGTAATCACCGCGGCAATAATCAAAGCGATGTTTAGGGCACCCATAGGGTCTTTCTTGATCGAATTCCGGATGTAAAACCCGCCAAGTATAGAACCAACAATGCCGGCAGCCCCAAGAAGCAACGGCAGCTCCAGAAGCTGGTTGGATCCGGTGATGGCGGCTAGGTTCCCCGGCACCCCGATCAAAGCCGCCAGAATAATTGCAGCTATGGCAGTGACAACAAAAGATTCGTAAACATCCGCTCCCATGCCCGCGCAGTCTCCCACATTGTCTCCTACATTGTCAGCAATCACCGCAGGATTCCTCGGATCGTCCTCGGGAATTCCCGCCTCGGTCTTTCCTACGATGTCAGCTCCTACATCTGCGGCTTTGGTATAGATACCTCCCGAAACCCTCATGAACATTGCAATCAGCGAAGCCCCAAAGCCCAGACCGGCAACCACTGCAGGCGTGGTCGTGATCGTTTTCTCAAATGCGAGGTAGAAGATCGAAACTCCGAGCAGACCAAAACCGACGACCGCCATTCCCATAACCCCTCCGCCTCGGAAGGCGAGGTTGAGTGCATTCCCCAGCCCCTTTCGGGCTGCCTGGGCTGTTCTAGAGCTGGTTCGTACTGTAACAGCCATCCCGATGTAGCCCGCGATTGCAGACAAAGCCGCTCCTATCGCAAATCCGATCGCAGTAGCTCCGTGGGTTCCCAGCGGAATGTCAATGAAAACGTAGATGAGAATGACGATCACAACTGCGAAGGGGGCAATCACCCGATATTCTCTTGTTAGGAAAGCGTCCGCGCCCTGTCGCACAGCCGTCGCAATTTCCGTCATGCGCGAGCTTCCGGGATCCTGGCGTCTGACATAGCCAAACAAAACCACCGCGTAGAGAAGGGCGATAACGGCCCCCGCGATTCCAATTAGACCGTAATCAAGACTCATCTTTCAAAACCACTCTCGTCCGACAAATTACAGTTCAAAAAAGACAGCTAAGGACAGAATAAAGGGCATGCTCGAAAAATAAGTTATAAGTTTTACAATCCGCTCTAATCGTTGGAAGAATTCAATCTTTGAATTAGAGCGGTCACCAAAAACGGCAGGAGAGAAGTGACTTCGCCAAAAACAGAGACCTGCCTTGCCTTTGTCGAAACTTTTCCCCAGGAGATCGCCTCTCTGACCTGGGCTCCGGACAGACTGCCGTCCAACTCCGTTGCGGATGTGATATACACTGCATAATCCAGACCCCCTCGAAACTGATTCCACCAGAGCGTATGATGTTTCGAAATTCCTCCACCCATCATTAACGCGCCACTTTTCTTGGCTGAGTACACCGTATCGGAAATTTCTTGCTCGTCTCGCAGAAGATCGATCTGGAAATCCCGGTGCGTTTGGTAGAAGAGCCAGCACTGACTACCCACGGCCCCGTCGGTAATGCCCGGAACGAAAACGGGAATCTTGTTCCTCGCTGTCCAGTAAAGAATGGAGTTTTCGTCCTCGATGGACTCACCGAGTCTCTGGCAAAGAATTTGTGTCGTAGGATGCTTTTCACCATTGGAGTACATTCGGTTCAGTATCATCTGCATCTTTTCTTCAATTAGCGGACCGTAATTTTCGGTCGCGATGAGCACATTTCCCAGTCTGTGGTAGCCTTTCTTTTCCAGTATGATGTCGTCCATCGTGAACTCTCCCCCCGACTGATACGGTTGGTAACTGCGAGCCAAGTCATGATCGAGAGTACCGCAGGTAGTGATGACGATGTCGAAGAGCCTCCGTTTGACGAGCTCTTTGATGATACCTCTTGCACCCGTGGAGATCAGCGCGGCTGGAAAAGAAAGGAAATTCGTACATTTCGAATCCCGACACATCTGCTCTAAAATATCAAGGGAATCAGCGAGGTATCTGGCTTGAAACCCACCGGAGGCCCCCATTTGTGTCAAGATATCATTCACACTGGTCTTTTCATTCAGGCTGAGGTCCTTAACCGGCGGAAAATTCCTATCGGCGGGTCTTCTCCTGCCCCTTGAAGATCTAGGCATTCTAGTTATTTCCCAACTCTCTGGTTTCATCTTTTATAGTTGGTTCTGAGTCGATCCGTAGGAAAGAAACTTTTGGTCGAGTACATCGAGACCTCGGAAGAGTTACTCCGGAAGGTCATACAACCCCGGAGACCTGACGCTCACAAAGGCGACAACGGGGTCGTTTGCGTCGTTGGGGGAAGCAGGCTTTTCCACGGCGCTCCTTTTTTTGCCTCGATGTCCAGTTTGAGGACCGGTGTGGATCTTGTCTATGTGGCCGTGCCCAAATTGATTGCGACTTCAGTGAGATCTCTCAGTCCGGATCTGATCGTTTTTCCTGTCGCCGACGCAAAGCTGACCGTGGGGGCTGCGGATGCTTTGCTAAAGTGGTTGCCAGAAATCGACTCCCTTGTGATGGGACCAGGGATGGGACGACAAAACCTGGATGGAGCAAAGAAATTAATTCGAGATCTTTGCCTCGAAAGAAAGGTCAGGGCCGTAGTCGATGCGGAGGCCCAGAACTCTGACGTATACAATCTCATCAAGCATCGCGGTTGCGTAACCACCCCTCATCCCGGCGAATTCAAAAGGGTCTTCGGTGTCGAAGCCGGGAACTCACTGGAAGAAAAAATTGACAACGTAAGTTCGAAGGCGAAAGAGTTTGACTTGACTGTTGTTTTGAAGGGAGCTGAAACAGTGATCTCTAATGGATCTCGAGTGTATGTCAACAGAACTGGAAGCCCCGGAATGACCTGTGGAGGAATAGGCGATACTCTCTCTGGGGTAATTGGGGCGTTGATCGCGCGGGCGAGTGGCGCAGACATTGAGTCCCTAGATCTCGCCGCAGCGGCGTCTTATATCGTGGGACTTGCCGGTCAGAAGGCCGTGTCGGAAAAGGGGTTTCACATTGTGGCGACTGACATCATCGAACAGATTCCTGCAGTGCTGAAACCTTTCGACCGAGTTGAGTAAAGGCAGTAATTGAGTTTCGAAGGTCCCAGTTCGGACTACGGACTGAAAGAGGACTGGAATTTTGTCGAGAAGGCCCTCGAAGACATCATTCCCGTCTACGACAAAACCAACCGGTACATTTCACTCGGTACAGATCTCAAACTAAGAAGAAGAGGAATACAGGTACTCCTTAGTGAATTTGATACTGAAGATTTCTCTATACTGGATCTGGGATGTGGTACGGGCACCATGACCCGCCTCTTTCAGGAGAGCGCCCCTGCGAATGACAGCATCACGCTGGTCGATCCACTTATGAGAATGATAAACGTCGCCCATACTCGAGTGAGGGAGGACGGTCTGCTAGGGGTCTATGAATCTCTTCCCTTTCGACGAGATATTATCGACGCCGCTATGGCTGGATTTGCCATTAGAGATGCCAGAAACCTAGCAGCTGCCCTAAAACAGATCAATATGCTTCTCAAAGTAAATGGAAAATTCCTTATTGTGGATCTTTCAAAGCCCGATTCTGCACTGAGAGGTGGTTTGGTTTCAATCTACTGGAAAATCTTCGCTCCGTTGATCGCTCTCTTGTCCTCCGGCAAGTTGGGGTTGAAATTCGGCGCGCTCTCAAAGACTTACAAGAGATTGCCTAAAATCTCAGAGTTTCTTCGTCTCGCAGAGGACGAAGGCTTTGAAGTAACGAAGAGCGAATTTTCTATGCTTGGAGGAGCCTGCATCCTACTTTTAACCAAGAGATTCTAAAAATTACATTCGCAGTTTTCGTCCGGCAACGACTTCATGTGGATAGATAACCCCGTACTCTTCAGGAAGCACTACTGCTACCGGTTTCTCGCGATACGAGAAACAAAGCGAGACAGGCATCATCTCGGTGTTTCTCGCGAGTCCAAAGTTTCCCTTTGCGTCAATGGAGATCACTCCCGCCACCCCGGGGCCGCGAAGCTTCGTCAGGAGGCTAATTGAGGCGTCGGATGCGGCTTGGGCGTCCAGTCCATCTCTCATAAAGTCGCAGATCGTTTTGCACAAGGTCACTCGGATAATCTCTTCACCCGCCCCTGTTGCCACCGAAGCCCCGGAATTAGAATTCGCGTAAAGACCCGCTCCAGGAATTGGAGAATCCCCCACCCGCCCCGGAAGTTTCATGAACCTTCCCCCGGTGGAAACTCCTGCACAAAGCATTCCTTCAGAGTCGATTCCCACGGCCCCCACCGTGTCCTGTTTTCCATATTCTTCTTCGGCATAATGGGGCAAGAGTTTCGAGTTTTTTGGCCATTCCTTGAATTCTCCCGCCTTCATTTTTCGCTTGTACTCCTCAAACTGCTTCATTCTCATTTTGGTAGGCTGCAGATCGTGGAGCTCAAACCCTACCGCCTTGGCGAATCTTCTCAGGGGGCCTTCGCCGGCTAGAAAGACATGGTCCGTCTTTTCCATGCATGCTCGCGCGAGAGAAATCGGATTTGAGACCATGCTTGCCCCCGCCACGGAACCACAGCTGAGGTCCCCCAACATCAGAGCGGCGTCGGGCTCCACTTTCCCTTCAATCGTGGTGCACGCTCCCTTGCCAGCATTGAAGATTCCGCTGTCTTCAAGCACTATCACAGCGGTTTCCACAGCGTCCAGAGAAGCACCGCCTCTACGGAGTATTTCAAATCCCTCAAACGCGGATTTGCGAAGGATTTTCCGCCGGAGATCAATATCGTCCTTCAAACTCCTTTGCAAGGATCCTGCGCCACCGTGAACAATCAAGCCGTAGGGAGAATTAGAAACCATGAGAGGGCTCAAAGGCCCTTGCTGAGTGTAATTATGGTTTTTATGCCGACTATGATTGTAAGAAAAACCGGATGCCGAAAAACGACAGCGAGGTCTTTGCCCCAAAAGGACTTTTGAAAATGCTGATTCTCAAATTCGCCTCTTCCCGACCTGTTACAGGAGTGGAGATTATGGCAGACGTACCGAGAATGACCGAGGATCTCTGGTCGCCTAGTCCAGGTTCCGTTTACTATCTTCTGGGAGAAATGGAGAAAGACG
>JASHXQ010000006.1 GCA_030043455.1 Nitrososphaerales archaeon
CGATGGCAGACTGGGAGTGAACTTCTGCGTTGTATTTCTTCAGAATCGTGTGCTCAACAAGATCCAGCTTTTCTTTGCTCCACTCGACCTCAAAGGACCCAGAAATGGCATCCATGAACCCCTTGTTGCCTTCGAAAACCTCGAGTGGCCCGGTGATCCCCTCTCTCGCAAGAAAAACTGCCGTAACGGCACAGGAAGCCATGTAGGGATAGGCGAGACCCTTCCAGTTCGAGAGTTTACCGGTTCTAGTTACCCGGAGAGCATTCAACGCCGTTCCGCTGATCGCCATCGCGTTTGCAGTCTCGTTTACTCCTAAATCCAGTGCCTTGGATACCCCCGCAGCCACTGCGTATGTACCCTGGGTGACATGGTCGAATCCCCTGTTCCTCACCGGGGCTACTTCGCTCAGCCGGCACTGGATTTCGTACGCGATGGCGAGAGCGAGCAAGAATTCTTCGCCTGTGGCGTCTGCATACTCCGCGGCGGAAAGGACCGGAGCCACGTTGTCGCTCGGGTGACAGGTTTCACCTTTGGCCAAGTAACTATCGTTGAAATCGAGATACCGGGCGAGCGCACCGTTGTGAAGCGTGGCTCGATCTGGAGCGGCCTTTAGACCCGAACGACCAATCAAAGTGCAGGCATGATTACTCCCGTCAAATTCTCTCAGAAGGTGGGCGATCGCAGTCACAGGTGGACCATTCAGAGCACCGAGGGCGCAGCCGAGAGCGTCCAGGGTACGGATCTTCAACTCCTTCTGGGAAGTCGGGGAAAGATCCTCCCACTTTCTGGACACTACAAAGTCAGCCAGCCGCGTAACCATCGTCATGCTTTAGGGCAATACTCCAAACTAAAAAATAAGCGCGCTTTTTCAAACAGTCGTCCAGTCAAGAATGGTAGTGTAGTTCCTTGCCTTCCCAGATCCTGTTGTCCCCCCAGAGTTTCGTCCTCCACGCGGTGAATTCCACGATCTGGGAGTGATCGATGAAGAGATTGACATCACTTCCAAAAGTAGTCAGATACCATTTGAATACCGGAGGATCGGAAGCTTCGAACATCAGTCGCTCATACCCGAACTTTTCCACGAGTTTCTCGATCACGTCCTTCCGCCATTTATCAGCTGGGAGATCCTCGGTCAGACCCTCCGATTCGACCATGATTATTTCCGCCCCAGCCGCGAACTGTTGCTCAACTTCGCTCGTAAAATCTTCCAGAGGACGCATTTCGTTCAGAGCGGTTTCCATGTATCCGGCGACGTGCGTTCCCGCGCCCGCTCCGATCATGAGCGAGACTTCTGGCTTGGGCTTCATGCCGAGCTTCTGTACCTGCTTAACGATTTCGATCTTGTCTTTCAGAGGGATCGGCGCGAGTCCACTCGAGACCTCCACGACGTCGAATCCCAATCGCTTGCATTCTCTAAGATATTGATCTACGGCATCGCTCCCTTGGACTATGACCCGCTCCACAAAACCTCCGGTTGAGACATACACTCGATTGGCGTGACAAACTCTGATAATTTGTCTCAACCTCTGCCTTGAAAGGAGGCGCATCGATCCTCCGGCGAATTTGTACCCGTCGACATATTCTCCCCAGTCGCTCAGCAGGTCTCGAAGATAGCCGTAGCTTATGGAGGAGTAGTACGGTCCCCTTATCTCGATGATTCCCGATTTTCTGGGCTTCTTCGGAGGCATGTCGATCTTCACAAAGTCGAAGGCTTTAGCAGCGTTCACGGGCATTGTGGATCGTGGAGAAGTTTCAGTATTTAGCGCTTGCAATCAGAGTTTGCGAGTTTCGAGAACGGAGAAATCACGAAGCAGCCAGTCGTACAAATTTACTTAGCTGGTGTCAACTCTGCCTGAATTTTTAGAGCGTTCGCGATCGTAACAGTTTTGACTGGTTCTTCAAAACGGTTTTTCGTCCAGACGATCAGAACTATCTGATACGTGGTACTCGCAGAGTCCACAATCTCCACCTTGGACTTTGAGGCATCGATATCTTCATAGTGGCTTATCGCTTCGATGAATCTTTTGCTAAAAGTCGGGAAATCTACATGCTTGTCGAGATCCATCCTCACTCGAACAGAGCGGGAGATAACTTTAGAGTGATTCACCGCCATTGACGCAACGACCACCGAGTTCGGGAAGACCGCAGGAGTACCATCGTCGAGCTGCATTTTGGTAAAGAAGATCGCAATGTCTTCTACAATACCGGTGAAGCCATTCGGCATCGCCTCGTGGTTGTAAGACGAGCCCATCAAACTGTACGACGCCGTTACCAGGGTGATTCTGTCTCCGATTTCAAACGGTCTGGAAAACAAGAGCGACAGACCGGCAAAGATATTTCCCAGTACCTGTTGCGCAGCCAGCCCAAGCACGATGCCTGCAAATCCTGCGCCTACCAGTATCCCCGTTAAGTTGAAGCTGAAAATGGCTGAGACAATCGCAATGACGACGACCACTGCAACGATATAGAAGAAATTCTTCAAGCCATGAGCCTTTGTCACGCCTATGGTTGGTTCGACCACTTTTTCGATGAGAGCAGTGACGATTAGAACCCAAGCATATCCCGTGAGCACCACGATAATGGCATAAATTGGAGGAAGATACGCTACAGACATGTAATCCTTCTTCGCGAGTTGCTGTGCGATTATCCCCGACAGCAGCGCGAGGACAATCAATAAGATCAATCCGATGACTTCTGTCCGGATGGATCGAGAAGGAGCACCCATGAGTTTGCGACCGGGGGTTTGCGAAGGCTTCTTTCTGGCGTGAGTAATATCCTTATGGAACGGTTTTACAGCGATACGTTTCTCGGATGGCCTGAGGAGCGCGTCTACAATTCTCCAGATATTGCAATTTCCCAACGAGCTTGGTCGGTGTCATGGTACCCCTTTGGTTTTTCTCGATACCAACGTATTGATCGATGCTGACAATTTCGTTCGAAGTGTATTCAGGAAGGAGAAACTTGGGGAGGAGATCTTTTGGGGAGTACTTTGCGATTTTGTCGAAGGGGAAGCTCGAAACCTGCGGAGAGGTCAGGATATCTTGGAAGAGTTAAAGTCTCAGGACTATTCAGGATTCTACTTCGAGACTTCGTACAATGAAAAGGAAGGATCGAAACGAGCCCTTGAGGACATGCCCAACAGCGAGATGGCCGAAGCAATTCTCACAGAGTACGATAAAAAATTGGATCAGTCAGGACTGCTGGGCATTACTAGCAAGGCGAAAAGTGCGACATGGTCTAAATCGAGGTACGGAGATTTTTCTCTTCTGACAGTTGCATCGCTCGCCGCATTCAGGCGAAAGAAGCAATCAGTGATTGTGAGCAGAGATCGATGGATCAAACTAAGCTGCAAGACACTTGAGGAGAAATTCAGGCTGCCACTTTACTGTTACGATCAGTGGGATTTCTCGGCAGAAAAAATCGCCGTAAGGGCTTGCGAGGATTCTGGGTGAAGAATGATTGGACTCCTAAGTGATTTTTTTCTCTAACTTGTCGTTTAGCTTATCAGGTATATTTCAATCCGCAAAGAAGTCATGTCACAATCGCCAGCAAAGGACAGACTCGG
>JASHXQ010000071.1 GCA_030043455.1 Nitrososphaerales archaeon
ACAACAGAGAATTGATCAGACTGAAGAAGCTTCTTGGGACACGGTGATGTCGGTGAATGCAAAAGGAGTTTTCCTGGGCACCAAGGCAGTGCTGGATCCGATGCGCCAAGTTGGTGGCGGATCAATCGTCAATGTTTCTTCGCAGTTCGGCCTGGTGGGTTACACTTCGGAGAATTCTGCTTACCAAGCTTCAAAAGGAGCAATCCGGATTTTTACAAAGGTCACTGCGTTACAGTATGCAAAGGACAACATCAGAGCCAACAGTCTACATCCTGGGCCCGTGGATACGCCGTCCGGAGTCATTGCCTCTGATGACCCCGAGCGTCTGGAACTCGTATTGTCGAAAGTTCCCTTAGGGCGAATTGCCCGACCGCGGGAGATTGCATACGGAGCCCTCTTCCTGGCTTCCGACGAATCTTCCTACATGACCGGAGCTGAGCTTGTCATTGATGGTGGATGGACTGCTCAGTAGAAAGTGTTTATTTTTCCCACATTTCTTTCCTAGATTGTAAGTAATCGAAGGCAGCGACTCCGCGTTCCGACAGTCTGTCCCGATCCTCTTCAGCTTGTTTCATCAGCTTCCTTATCTCTGCTGAATCAGCCTCTATTTCGGGGTAAGATCTGTCCTTTTGCAAGTGCTTCGAAATTCTTTCCAGCTCTGACTCTAGAGTAAAGTCTCCGACTTCGAGGTTATCAATCGGGTTGACTCCCAACCTGAGTCGCTCTCGCTCGTCGGGTATGTCTCTATCCAGAATAAGTCGGTCTTCAGATTTTCCTACCAAGGCCCGTTCATCCTCTCTGTGGATTCAAAATACTATTTTACTAAATCTGAGCAAATCCCGTGCTCTTGTGCCTCTGCTGTTTTCCAAACTGTCCCTTGAACCGCTCTTCGTCCCAGATGTTTGCCCGTTCGTTATAACCATAAGTCTCCCAGTAACCGTCTTCGTACTCCGCGAGAAATCGGATTTCATCCAACCACTTTGCACTTTTCCAACCGTAGAGATGCGCGATGAAGGGTCGGGAAGGATAGCCCTGTTGTTGGGGAATGGGTTTACCGTTCATCTTAAACGCGATCAAGGAATCTTCAGCCATGGCGTCTTCTAAGGGAACCGGAGCTGTGTACCCGTCCACGCAGCTAAACATGACCCACTTTGCTTCAGGCTTTACACCGGTGCGATTTGCGACTTCCTTGAAAGCAACACCCTCCCAAACGACATCTTTGATGGACCATCGGGTGACACATTGGAAGTCTTTCGTGAATCTCGTCTGGGGAAGTTTTTGCAGATCTTCGAAGGAAAGATCAAGAGGTCTTTCCACTAACCCTGAGGTTTTAAGATGCCAGTCTTCTGCTCTAATCACTGGCTCGCCTAGAGCAGAATAAATTATCCACCGATTGCCGTAGTACTGATGCGGAGCTAACCCAGATTCAGTGGCTGATTGCAAAAGATCGTCACAGGCAACGCGAACTGTGAGTTACTTAATGTTTCGGGAAAAATACTCCGAAACCTTTTAGGCGCACGCGAAGGTTTTCGCATCGGTGAGTGGATAGGAATGGTAAATCTGACGTGTGCGTATTGCGGATCTGAGATCGAACCTTACGACGAAGACCCTAACTTCGAGGGCCCGGTGCCCTGTATTGGGTGCCACAAGAGTACGTGGGTGTCTATTGATAATGGGCAGGTAGTCGAAGCTCAAAAGTGGCCGATGAGGTAACCGAATCCAGGTCCAGACTGGGAATTTTTGGGCAAGAAGGGGAAAATATGCAATCGATGTCTCAGTCGCTCGACAAAGGAACCAAAGAGTTGCTTGATGTTCTTGATAATTGCGTTCAGGTTTGCAACAACTGCACCGCGAAAGATCTCATGGAGCCGGATCTGTCAGAGATGGTCAAGTGTATTCAGCTTGATTTAGACTGTTCAGATATCTGTACGATGGTCTCGCATTTTGTTTCGCGGGGAAGCGAGTTTTCTAGTGACCTGTTAGGACAATGCGCGATAGTCTGCGATACGTGTGCCGGAGAGTGTGAAAAACATCCCGATATGCCGCACTGCGTAGAGTGTGCAGTGGCTTGCAGAAGATGTGCAGAGGAATGCCGCAAGTTTCGAACGAAGTGAGATTTTCTCTAACAGATAGTCTGCAGTAGGTATTCGTAAATAATTCCGACCGGCCCGTAAACAAAAAAAGGGAGATTACGTAGGGATCACGGCATGAGTTCAGAGGACACTCCGAGGCTTACCTTAGCCGTAAGCGAAACACGAGATCATATTCAAGGATCTCCTTCAGCCAAGGTAACTCTCGTGGAATATGGAGACTATCAATGCCCTTACTGTGGCGAAGCTTATGGAATCATCAAGAGGATTCAGAAAAAATTTGGTCCGGATTTACGCTTCGTTTTCAGGAACTTTCCGATAACAGAAGCTCATCCCTTCGCCGAAACTGGAGCCGAGATCGCAGAGGCCGCAGGATCTCAAGGAAAATTCTGGGAAATGCACGATCATCTCTACGAAAATCAGCAATCGCTGTCTAATGTGGACTTTTTCGCGAGATATGCTAGTGAAAAACTGGGGCTGGACGGAAAAAAGCTGAAGAACGAAGTGCTGACTCGGGCGTATACTCCAAGAATCCAAGAAGACTTCATGAGTGGAGTGCGCAGCGGCGTAAATGGAACCCCGACTTTTTTCATCAATGAATACCGGCATAATGGAAGCTACGACTACGATGTGTTAGAAGAAGCGATCGAAATGGCGATGGGTTCAAAGAAAAGAGACGGGAAAAAGCCTCTGGCAACTCATCAAGTAAAACAAACTCGTCGTTAGAAGAAAGCTCTCAAACCGTATAGCAAGAGAGAAAACTGGGACGTTGGCTCGAGGGAGAGCCTAATCCCTTGCCATGTTTTTCTCTAAAGCTTCGAGGACTTCTAGGTTGTCGCTCCGGAACTCTGGTGGTAGCTTTCTCCGGTTGAAGTACCCCGCAACTTCAATGTCTGAAGATAGTTTTCCCACAGCGTCAATGGCAGCATCGTAGACAAAACACAGGTCCCAATGCTTATCGCCATAAGATTGCACATCGATCAATTTCACATTCCTCGGGGAAGCCCCGACCTGCTCCCGAATGATCCGTTCTATCGCCACCTGCGGATCTTCACCAAAATTGATGACGGAGGAGGGAAGCACCCACTTTCCCGCCGTCCATTCCGGGCGGATCTTCTTCACGAGAAGCATTTCGTTATCCGCATTCCTCACCCTCGCAAATGATGATATGTGGGCAAATTCTTCTGGCTGCTGGCTTGGTGCTTGTGGGACAAGCCTCGCCGCTTTTGGACCTGAGCTGCTCATGAAGGTTCCATGATTGAAGTGCGGGATATAAACGAAAGCTAGTCAGGCCGGGCAACTGAACCAAACTCATCTAAAATGGAATGGATGGGTCAGAAATTCAAGAAGATTTCATTCAAGATAGCCGATTATGCAAGCAGGTCCTCCCGAAAACGTAACCTGATTCACCGGTACCCAAGAATGGCTCAGGGGGAAACCGACCAGAAACCCGTCCCTGGGTGAGCGGACCTGATCTACTTCGTCTCCGAACTGATTGAGAATCTTTGCGACAACCTGTTTTTCGGTCACCTTGGAGCCTAACTCGCATAGAGAATGCAACAAGCCTCCTCGATTCGAGAAAATTATCTGGGTGTGGAGAGGTCGATCAGACTTCAACCAGTTTTGCTTTTGAGGTTCAATTTCTCCCTCAATCATTCTTAGAGCCCTCATGACGTTTAAGACTCCTCGAACTCCCATCTCGACTGAGGACTTTTCCATCATCATGCCGGGAAAGGGAAGTTCTGGAGTAAGCGCAGCTGACCCCTGTGACATGGCGTAGAGTCCTGGCAGCCCGGTAGGCGTCGCTCGAGAGGGGATGGAAATGGGCAACCCAAAAGCGCGCGCAAGTTCAAAGGATTTTTTCGTGGCTGTTGGATTCTGATCCGACTCTCTTACGATGACGTACGGCAAGGACGGGCCTTCGATGCAATGCAGATCGATAAAGCAGTCGGCTCCCTTCACCACCTCCCAGATTTTGCTTCCAATTCTTCTGGTGGCTGAACCGTTGGCATCGCCGGGAACGGATCCTTCCATGTCACCCATATCCTGTGGTGAGACATACGCTACCGCACTGTACGCGAGAGGGTTGCCAATCGGGATAGCTTCGATGGTACCCTTCAATTCCTGGGGATCTAAACGTTCCCTAAGGAGCTGGCGAATTATTTCGATACCCAAGACTTCCCAGCCATGCATCGCCGCGGCCAAAGAGATCTTAGGTCCCGGATGGCTTCCCCGCAAAGTCATAACTGGTAAACGAACCGTTGAACCATCTGCA
>JASHXQ010000072.1 GCA_030043455.1 Nitrososphaerales archaeon
TCGAGCAGGCCTTCAAGGTAAATGATCGATTGATAAGACCCATCTTTGAGTTGGCGGAAGCAAGGGATAAGCCGGTGATGCTGGAGTCAGGATATCCGATAGTATCACTCCCTTTGCAAATGGCAGAAGTGGCGAAGGACTTCCGGAAGGTGAAATACATTATGACCCACGCCGGGCAGCTGATGGCTAGTGGCCAGTCTGAAGCAGATTCACTTCGAGTTCTTTTGGAAAATCCAAATCTCTACTGCGACACTTCGCAGATCATTTTATCCGGAATAGGCGGCTTCATAGAACATGTGGTTCACGCTGAAAAAAATGGTTCGCGGAAACGCGTACTTTTTGGCTCGAATGCACCTCATGGGGAACTTTCGGTTGAGCTGATGAGAGTCACTGAAGCTAGGATCTCAGAAGCGGAAAAACAGTTGGTGTTTTCAGAAAACGCCGAAAAATTGTTTGGTCTGTGATACACTTTCATCAAAAAAGCCTAAATCGGTTTTTGGAAAAATTCACTGCGATAATCCGACCAAGGATGTTTGATGTAAGTTTTTGATAGATCATGAGCCGGTTAAGATCGACAATAAGGAAGTTTCCGCGCTCCTGAGCCAGCTAGTCCAGGTGCCCAGCGTAACAGGTTCCGAGGGGGATGCGGCGAGGTTTCTTCAGGAATGGTGCGGCAAAAATGGCCTTCCTTGCGAGCTGCAGCAGCTTCAAGGGGACCGATACAACGTAATTGTGAAGCTTCCCGGAACGACGGGAAAATCCACCATCCATTTTGATGGGCACATCGACACCTATCCCATGACCGACGAGTGGGACAAAAGTCTCGTGGGTAAGATCACCAAGGACCGGATCTACGGGATTGGTTCTGTTGATGACAAGGGGGGAACAGCCGCGATGCTCGTCGCTGCCAAGTCTGTGCTGAATTCCGGTAGAGAAATCGAAGGAAACATCTACCTCACAGCGGTTCCTGGACATCTCGAAGGCGGCTCTGGTGTGAGAAAGTTGATCCAGGAGGGCTTCGAGGCGGATGTGGGGATTGTGTGCGAACCCACGACTATGAAGATCATAACCTGCCACATGGCCTCTCTCTACTTTGAGATCGTGACCAAGGGGGTACCAGCTCTGGACACCTACAAGGAAAAGGGCGTCAATGCAATCCTGCACATGACCCGGATAATCGCCGAACTCCAGAAACTGGAGAAAGCTTACCAGAGGAAATACAGACATCCCATTCTTGGTGTCCCTCTCGTAAACATCGGCAAAATCAACGGTGGATTTAGGCACAATATCGTGCCCGACGAGTGTCACCTAGCCTTTTCGATCCGGTACCTTCCCGGACAAACCACCGAGGGTATCAAGAAGGAGATCCAGCAGATCTTTGCGCGCTTGAAGAAAGAAGAGCTGCCCGATCTGCAGGCCTCAATTTCGTACCTCAAGGGCTGGTACGACTGGCCAAGACTTCCCCTGGAAATTCCAAGGAAGAGTACTCTGGTAGACTCCGTGGTTCAAGCCTACCGAGAGGTCACGAATAGGAAGCCCCTTGTAGGCGGGGAGAAATACTGGACGGACGCTTCCATCTTCACCGATGCCAATATACCATCTCTCGTTTTCGGACCGGGTAACGACGAATGCTACTGGATTGACGAGTACATGGAGACCAGCCAGCTCATCAACGCAACTAAGATCTATGCCTCGCTGATGACGACGATGACCTCGATGACCCGAAGCGAATTGCGCAAGGGTATCGCCTAGCTTTCTTTGTGCCCGCTTCGGGAATCATAGTCCACGTCGCACAGCTCGATCAAGATATTGGACGTAAACTTTGGATGGCAAAAGTTGACCGGATGTCCTAAAACACCGATCCTCGCTTCCGGATACACCATCTCAACACCTAATTGCTTTAGATCCTTCTTAGCCGTTGTCAGATCCGTGTCCACCGCAAAAGCCAGATGGTGAAGCGCGTTTTTCTTCTGCTTCTCCAGAAACTTGGCTACGGTCCCCTGGGAATCCAAAGGCTCCATTAGCTCGAGTATGCAGTTTCCTGTTTCCACAAGCCTCATGGCGAGTCCCTGTGGTTTCAACTCTATACGATGTGAGACGTTCAGTCCAAACTTTGAGCTGAAAGTTAGAGCTGTCTCTTCCAGATTCAACACGGCGATCCCGACATGGTTTAGTCCTGTTACTTTGAACATGACGGTCTCTCTCTTATCGAATTAGGCAATTACTCCACTGCGACGCAATTCTGCCAATTCATCCCAAGTTACACCCGCCTGCAGCAGGACACTCTCAGTATCCTCCCCCAATCCGGGAGGCGCTTTTTTGGGAGTTACCGGTCGATCTTCCAAATTCAGCGGGAGACGGATCGTACTGTAGGTCTTGGAGTCAAAGTTGCGAAGCGGCGTTCTAGCTACCAATTCTAGAGCTTTCGACTGTTCGCTCTCCACCACCTCGGGGAGCCTGCCTACGAGCCCACAAGGTACCCCCTGAGCATCGAAGATTCGCAACCATTCTTCCGAGCTTTTGCCCCTCAGGCGATCATTGATAATGGCGGCAAGCTCCCCTTGGTTCTTCACGCGATCCGAGTTCATGACAAAACGTGGATCTTTTTCAAGCTCACCATAATCTATTGCTCTAACAAAGCGATGCCACATCTCTTCGCTTCCGGCTCCGGCTACGGCAATGTAAGCATCCTTTGTTTCGAAAGCCTGATAGGGAGCGAACGTGGGACTGGCAGAGCCCATTCTTTGCGGGACCTTACCTGACGCCAGATAGTCGCAGGCAAGGATCGACAGCAGTGCGACCGAGCTTTCGTAAAGAGAGGTGGTGAGCTTGGCCCCCTGTTTACTTGACTGCCTTTCGTAAACTGATGCGAGGATTCCCACTGCCGAAAAAAGGCCAGCCGCGAAATCTGTAATCGGTACTCCCACCTTTGCGGGCGTCGAGCCCGTCTCTCCCGTTAGATCCATTATCCCCGTGACTGCCTGTAAAATGAGATCGAAACCCCGTTTTTCCCTCATGGGGCCCTTATTCCCGAACCCTGAGATCTCAGAATAAATCAGCTGCTCGTTAACCTTCAAGCATTCTTCGTACCCGATTCCCAGTGATTCCATCGTTCCAGGACTGAAATTTTCCACGAGTATGTCGTGCCTAGGAACGAGCTTGTGCAGGAAAATATCGCGCGCCTCCGGACTTTTCAGATTGAGGGCAACACTCTCCTTTCCTCTGTTGAGGCTTAGAAATAGCGTACTTTCGCCGTCGACGAAACTGGGTCCAGCGGTCCGGTAAGGATCTCCTGAACCGGGCCTTTCGATTTTCACGACCCGAGCTCCGAGATCTGCCAGGATCTGCGTACAGAAAGGGCCGGACACGAATTGCGTCAGATCCAGAACCTTCAAGCCTCGAAGTGGTTGTTCAGTTATAGCGGTTCACCAGGATAAAATTCGAGAGCTAAATTACCAGACCCGGATCTTTGTACGTTCCAAAAACTTCTTTCAAGACAGAAGTGATCTCTCCGACAGTTGCGTAGCTCTTGACTGCTTCTACGAGGACGGGCAACAGGTTAGTCCGATTATCGGCCGCTGTTGCCCTAACTTTCTCCAGAGCGATTTTCACCGCATTTGTATCCCTCTTTCCTCTTTTCTTTAGGGAGCGTACCCTTCTCTTTTGCAAAGCTGCGGCTCGCTCATCCGGTCGCTGGATCTTAATCTTGCTCCTTTCATTGGTCGTGAATTTGTTGCGCCCCACAAACACCCTCTTGC
>JASHXQ010000073.1 GCA_030043455.1 Nitrososphaerales archaeon
AATCGATGATTGACGGGAGAGTTCCGGCATCTATTTTGTTCTCGGAAAGGGCTTCCGAGACCTTGGAAGTATCACCTGCTAGACTCACAAAATCGACCAATCTTTGAAATTGTTCCTTGGAAAAACTCCTGGAATATTCGTCGGCGATTTGGTCTAAGGGCTTTTTTGCAAGCTTGTCGACCGCCCTCATCGCATCAAGGATTGCTCCCTCCCGATCCAGCTGCAACGATTTCCGGATGAAAGCTTCGAGAATCTTCCGTGAGCCCATTGAAATCCTAGGGCTGGCACCAAGCTTTCGAAACAATCTGGAAGAAAATTCTATGACCTCGGCGTCGGCTTCCGCATTGGAGGGACCGAATAGCTCAATGTCCCACTGGTAAAACCACCTGTATTTTCCGTACTGCGGCTCGTCGTACCGCCACACTGAACCGAAGGACCCAAGCCTCATTGGCGGGCTCAGCTCTCTCCTCGATGTCACATAACGGGTAATTCCCACAGTGAGATCGAATCGAAGGCCGAGCTCCCTATCACTCTTATCTTTGAAGTAGTAGATTTCTTGGCGAATTCCCGGGCCGCTCTTCGCCTCCAGAGTCTCTAGTAGCTCGAGACTGGAAGGTTCCATTAATTTGTAGTCAAAGAGTCTACACGTCTCTAAGAAAGCTGAGCGGACTAACTCGAAGGACTCCTGTTCCTCCGGGGGTACATCCCGCAGTCCCCTGGGAAGCGAAAACTCCATGCTATCTACCTTTCGAACGGCCGAGCCTAAAGTTTGGCCTGCTTTCCTATTTTCGTGAGTTGTGCTAAGTAAGCACTCAGCTGGATTTCGGGATTGGCTCCTACGAGCAGCCGATAGTCAGCCTCTGCGGTAGCCTCGAGAGCCTCGAAAGAAGAGGAAAAGTCCGACCTGGAAAGATAATCGTTTGCGAACTTGATGAAATCGTGTTCCGAGATCCCAATTACCTGAAGCAGCTCCACCATTTTGGTTCGGGCACTGGAAAAATCCCCCTCTAGGGCGATCTCTATTACCTCGCCTACCTTCGCCTTCCCCGATAACCCGGTAACTTTCTTCGCATTCTCGTTGCTGATCTCGCCTAGAGATGACGCAGCCTGTAGCATATTTAGGGCAGAACGCATGTCCCCTTCGGTATTTTCATAAATCAGAGCGAGGGCTCCCTTGACGTACTTTAAGCCCTCTTTCTTGCAAATAGTTTCCAGATATTGCACGACGTCTGCTTGTGATAACCTGGAAAAACGAAACACCGCGCATCGGCTCTGTATGGGCTCTATGATGTTGGAGCTGTAATTGGCGGTCAGGATAAAACGTGTTGTCTTGTGGCTCTCCTCCATGATCCTTCTGAGAGCCGTCTGTGCGTCATTCGTCATATTGTCTGACTCATCCAGTAGAATTATCCTGTAAGGTATGCCCTCCGCTCGGTCGACATAGCTCGCGAAGTTCTTGATCCTCTGCCTGACAGTGTCGATGCCCCTTTCATTGGAAGCATTGAGCTCTAATGTATAATCGCGCCAGGCTTCCCCCATAATTTCTCGGGCCACGCAAAGAGCCACGGTGGTTTTCCCCGTTCCCGGCGGACCGGCAAAAAGAAGATGAGGCATCTCTTGGGGTTTATTTACCAGCGCCTTCAGCCGGGTGACGATCTCCCCTTGATTCACCACTTTGTCGAGAGTAAAGGGACGGTACTTCTCCACCCACATGAGAAATTCGTCTGCTTCACTTCGACTCTTCTCCATTGTGTCAAAAAAACTGGTCAATGATAACTCATCCAACCTATGATTGATTTGGGAATCTCGGGTAGTCGAGTCGCTATTGATTACCACTACGGATAAGCGTTTGTGGTACTTTCCCACTTTTCCTAAACTCATATCAGTAAAGAATTCACTGGATTTGGCCTTCGATGTCTGACCAGCCCGTAATGAGCGCCATCCGGGACAGAGAGTTCTCGTATCTTTTGACGGGGACTCGGCTGAAGATGAAGCAGAAATTACCCCGGATAGATATTGGTAGCATACATCTCGAACCCATGAATGAGGGTGATACCATTGAACTCCCTCGCTGGGTGGCAGAAGTTTTGGTCGACATGGATGTCAGTGAGATTCAGGAAGAGAATTTTTCCTCGGAAGTCTTCAAAGCCGTGACGCGGGAAAAAATCGCCGGTAACGATCAACTTTCCACACTCCGTCCAGATTTCTACTTGAAAGTGAGGCGCCAGTTGTCCTTCGCCTCGGATCATCCGAACCCGAGGACATCCAATGTTCCCGATCTTGACAAGACGAGGACTCTAGTTTATGATCTGGTCGCCTTGAGGCTCCGGAAAATACTCGGACTCGCAGTATCCCTTTCCACGCCTCCAGACATAAGGGAAAAGCTCACCCCGGAGGAATACCAGATCTTTGATTCCATTTATCGGCTCTTGCAATCGTGGCGCTCAGTTGTGATGGAGGGTAAATAGCAAAAATTGGAATACAGCGAAGCCAAGGTCAAAGACTTCTTTGTAGACTTTTTCAAGGGTTACAAAGACGACCTAGGGGAACTAAAGTACCGCATCGAAATCTCTGAGATCCCCGCCAAGGCTTCCAGATCCGTAGTTGTGGATTACCCGGATCTCGAAAGATTCTCCACTGATCTTTCAACGAGCTTGGTCAAAGCTCCTGAACAATTCTTGGAGGCTTTCGACCGCGCAGCCGTGGAAACTCTCAACGTCGAGAACCCGATCTATGCCGACCGCAATGGCAAGGAAATCCGGGTGAGAATCCGAGATCTTCCAGATCGGATCTCCCTCAGAGGAGTTACAAAAAATCAGCTAAATACCCTCATTCAAGTAGCCGGAATGGTCACGAGGACCTCTGAGCTCCGCCCGCTGGCGGTCAATGCAGCGTTCCGCTGTGCCAACCAGCATATCACCTTCATTCAGCAAAATGGTTCCGGAGTGATCCTCAAGCGTCCGATCAAGTGCGAGAGCGAAGGGTGTGGAGAAACCAAAAATTTCGAGCTGGACGACTTGAAAACTGAGTTTCTGGATTTTCAAGTGATTAGAATCCAGGAAATGCCAGAGGAGCTTCCGCCTGGACAGCTTCCCCAATCGTTTGATGTCAACTTGACTGGTGACATCGTAAACAGCGCGCGTCCTGGGGACAGAATTTTCCTGACGGGGGTGGTCAAGGCAGAATCCGAAAACATCGGGGCTTATTCCCGGAAGCTCTTCAATCAGCGAATTGAGGCGAACTTTGTCGAGCAGGTGAGCCGCAGACCGGAAGAGCAAACCGTCTCTCGGGATGAGGAAGAAACAATTCGAGGTATAGCTGGTACTCCAGGAGCCTATGACCGGTTAGTGGCATCAGTTGCTCCGGCGATTTACGGACACGAGCTCCACAAGGAAGCCGCTCTACTATTAATGGTCGGATCGCCCCAAAAAGTTCTCCCTGACGGATCTACTCTCAGGGGCGACATCAACGTCCTCCTCATCGGAGACCCCGGAACCGCAAAAAGCGAGCTTCTGAAGTATGTTTCGCGAGTCGCACCCCGGGGCCTGTTCACAAGTGGCAGAGGATCCACCGCAGCGGGTCTGACGGCGGCAGTCGTCAAGGAGAAAAATGGAATGATGATGCTGGAGGCGGGCGCCACGGTTTTAGCCGACCTCGGAGTTGCCTGCATAGACGAATTCGACAAGTTGCGCGACGAGGACCGCTCCGCGCTTCATGAAGTAATGGAACAACAAACTTGTTCGGTGGCCAAAGGTGGCATTATTGCCACCCTGAATGCTAGAACGAGTATTTTTGCTGCTGCGAACCCGGACGATGGAAAATATGACCCCTACAAGAATATTCTAGATAACGTCACTCTTCCGATTCCTCTTCTGACACGTTTCGATCTCATCTTCATCATCAAAGATCAGCCTGACCAAGCGGAAGACGAAACTGTTGCAAAGCACATCTTGGATCTTCGCGCCAAATCTTCGTTTCCCATTACGCCGCCGATCGAGTTCGATTTGTTGAAAAAATACATCATCTACGCGAAGAAATTGGACCCGGAATTGACGGAAGAGGCCCGGACAAGACTATCCGGGTTTTATATCAAGCTGAGGCGTGAAGCCCAGCCCGATCAAGTTTCCGTAACTCCCAGATGGCTTGAGGGAATGATCCGGCTGTCCATTGCAAGAGCTCGGCTGCTCTTACATCCGCGGGTTACCGAAGATGACGCCCTACACTCGATCAACCTAATCGACCGGATGCTGAAGACGGTCGCCATCGACACTGCGACGAAGAAGACCGATGTGGGGGTGTTATACAACAGACCGCTGAGTGAAAAAGGACTAAGGGAAGCGGCTCTGGACGTGTTCAAGCGTCTGTCGGGCGATGCCAAACAACCCGTTGAGGATAAGAAATTCTACGAAGAGATGGAAAAGGACAACAAGTTCACTCACGAACAAGCGGAGAAGGTCTTTCAAGACATGTGGAAGTCCGGGGTGATCTACGAGGTACGAGCGCATCACTTCAAAAAAACATAGATAGATCCCGCTTCCTGTGAGAAAGTTCGTTTCCCACTAGTGGATGTTCTCTACCATGATGATTCGCGAAATTCCCGAGCTTTCGATGGAGTTTGTGGAGGCCTTGGAGAAAAAAGGGTACCAAACTCTCTACCCACCGCAAAAGGACGCGGTCGATTCGGGCGTCCTTGATGGCAAAAATCTACTCTTGGCAACCCCTACCGCCAGCGGAAAAACGCTGGTTGCCATAATGGCAGCAATTAGAGCGATCCAGAGAGGCGGTAAGGTTGTATACCTCGCGCCTCTGCGTGCTCTGGCTTCAGAGAAGTATGATGAATTCAAGCAGATTTTTGATGAGATAAAAAAACCGGGAAAACAGCGATCCAAAATCAGAGTCTTCATCTCGACGGGGGATTTTGATTCTTCTGGCGAGTCCCTAGGTGGAGCAGACGTGATCATTCTTACCAACGAGCGCTTTGACTCGATTATCCGGCACGGCGCCTCCTGGCTCGAATCAGTGTCCCTTTTCATCGCAGATGAGGTGCATCTGGTGGGCGAAGCTCACAGGGGACCGACTCTAGAAATGATCTTGGCGAAGGTGATGAACTACGTCCCCTCGGCTCAAATTCTTGCGCTAAGTGCGACCGTTACCAACACGGAGGACATTGCGAGCTGGCTTAACGCCGTTCTAGTTCAAACCAACTGGAGACCCGTCAGGCTCGTGGAGGGAATCTATGACTATGGAAAGATAGTCTTTGTCAGTGGGGAAGAAAGGAAACTGACCCAGTCCAACAGGGGCGCCCCCATAGATGTCGCAATTGATGCCGTAAACAGTGGCGGTCAGTCTCTGATCTTCTGCGAAACAAGAAAGAGAGCAGTTTCCATGGCGGAAAAGGCAGGGGAAATTCTTCCCAGATTCCTCTCGTTCGAAGACAGTGCCAAGCTGAGAGAACTGGCACACAAGATTCTCTCAACAGGTGAGGAGACGGAAGTGTCCCGGCGCTTGGCTGGAGTAGTACAAAACGGCTCAGCCTTCCATCATGCCGGTCTAGATTCAAAGCACCGGAAAATAGTGGAGGACGCTTATCGCAACCGGGAGATTAAGATTCTTACCTCGACTCCGACACTTGCCGCTGGCGTCAATTTGCCTGCGAGGAGGGTAGTCCTGAGCAGTTTGATGCGGTACAGCGCTGAGGAAGGGGGGCAGACTCCGATCACTGTTCTCGAATTCAAACAGATGGCAGGTCGTGCCGGCCGGCCAAGATACGACGATTATGGAGAGATCGTGCTCCTTGCCGGGAACCAGATGACTGCTACAGAGATTTACGAGAATTACATTCAAGGGAAGGCAGAACCGATCAAGTC
>JASHXQ010000074.1 GCA_030043455.1 Nitrososphaerales archaeon
ACTAACCTGGTGCGGATCGGCTATTTTGCTAACATCAATCACGCTCCTGCAATCATCGGATTGAATAACGGTACCTTCCAACGTTACCTTGGGAACTCTACAAAGATTGAGACCTATCTATTCACAGCCGGTCCGACCGAGATGACGGCCCTTCTAGCCGGCCAGCTAGACATGGCCTATGTTGGTCCAAGTCCAGCAGTAAGTGCCTTTCTCCAATCCAACGGAACAGCCTTGAAAATCGTCGCCGGGGTTTCCAATGGGGGAGCAGTCTTCGTGGTGAGAAATGGTAGTGGAATCAATTCCACGGCCGACTTTGGTGGGAAAACCTTTGCCGCCCCGCAACTGGGGAATACTCAGGACATCGCCTTGCGCCATTATTTACAAGAAAATGGCTACAACACGACGAACAATGGCGGTAACGTCACGGTCGTGGACACCTCCAATTCGAACATTATCTCGCTCATGATAAAGGGACAACTGGACGGTGCCTGGGTGCCCGAACCTACAGCCTCTCAGCTAATCTACGAGGCAGATTGCCACGTTTTTGTGAACGAAAGAAACCTCTGGCCCGGCGGCAACTTTTCCACGGCAGAACTCGTAGTCAGCACTTCCTTCCTCAACGCCCATCCCGACGTGGTGAAGAAGATCATTCAAGCAGATGTCTTTGAAACTCAGTGGATAAACAACAACATCGTGAACGCAACGAAGTTACTCGACTTTGAAATTTCCAGTTTGTCTTCTTCCTCGCCCGTCAACATTACCATCGAGGAAAACGCGATGACCTACCTCAGTTTTACTTACGACCCGCTTGAAGCTTCTGTTGCGCAGCAGGCCGAAAACGCCTACAACCTGGGTTTCCTGGGGACGACCGCTCCAGATTTGACAGGGCTTTACGACCTAACGTTACTGAATCAAGTACTGCAGCAGCAGGGACTCCCTCAAGTAACTAGCTGATCGTCAGGGCGAATAAATTAGGCAGGTCTGACTGGAGCCTTTCTATCTTCCAAAGGGCTTGGAATAAGCCAGATACCCTGTCCCCAAACTCGTAATCCAGTATTCGCTCCCTTCGAAACTTACGTACTCTTTTTGGAGCAACCTCTCTAGGGCGATCCTGCATCGCTCTTTCTCGAAACCGGTAAGCTCTGTCGCTTTTGTTAGATTGAGCCTTCTTTGTCGCCTAAGAATTCTCAGCAGTGAAACTTCATCCCCTGAGATTCCAGTTTCTCGCTCCAATCCTTACCAGTGAAATGAAACTGCATCGGAAAAACGATATTATTGTTGTGAACTCCGGACTCTGGATTCCGGCTACGGATATATCCTAACTGGAACTTTCGAGATCCGAACAGGTGTTTCGATCAAGCGATTTGTGTCCGCTGAATCCTTCGGTTGAGACACGAGTAATCAATAGTTTACCGAACGAAACTGTATAGACTTTGTTGAGAGGGCTCTATCAAATCCGGGGCCTTTCTATCCATGATTAGGGCAAAATTTTCATCTGGAGTTGTATAGTATTTGCCACTTAATCGTCGGCAACGGTTTCTCTTCAAGGTCCGAACACGGTACCACATCCGCCGGGAAATCTTCCTCGTTGGAATTCCCTGCATCATTGCGGCGATCGTGGCCTTCTGGGCCTTCTACAGTGGCTTTGCTTCTATTGCGAGCCCGCTCGCCGCCAATCAAGCTTCCCAGAATGCTACGCTTCGGAACCTCGAGATCCAGCTCCTCTCCGGTAACGCGAGCTCAGTCGGTCTGAACAACGTTCCCACCTCCGCGGCCTCAGACGCTCCAATCAAGGGCAACCTGTATCTGATCATCACCATCATCCCCCTCATCGTCACGTTACCCTTAATCATTGACAATTTGCTGGAGACTCGCCGGCTTCAGCATTACGAAGAAGATTTCGCAGATTTTCTCTTCGAGCTCTCCGAATTGGTCCGAGGAGGCATCGACCCCACGAAAGCTTTTCTGACTTTGGCTCAGGGAGATGTAGGTTCGATTACCAAGTTCGTAAAGATCGCTGCTCGCCAGATGGCCATCGGTTTTACTTTCGAAGAAGCTTTCAAGAATGTCGGTAAACAGATCAAGAGTCCACTCGCCAGTCGCTACATTGACCTCGTCGTCCAAGCCTCTTACTCCGGGGGAAACGTCTCCGCCCTCATTCAGCAGGCCGCGATCGACATGGGCGCCTTCCTCTCCCTGGACAAGGAAAAACGCTCCGGTCTCTCCCAGTACACAGTCATTCTCTACATGGGACAGATCGTCCTCGTGATCCTCTGCGCGATCCTCGTCGTCCAGTTCGTTCCACAGCTCGTTGAAATTACCAAGGTAAGTAGCGCGGGTATAGCCAACTTTCTCGGTACCGCAGACATTCAGAATGTCCCGCTTGAAAGGGACTTTTTCTTTCTCGTCTTTCTCAACGGATTATTTGGTGGACTGGTCATTGGTAAGATCTCCGAAGGAAAAATCGTGGCCGGGTTGAAGCATTCAGTTGTGCTAACGATTATTTGTCTTGTCGTTTGGAACGCGTATGTCCTCCCCAATTCCACGGGGACGGGCCAGCAAGTCCAACTCCACGTAATGTCCTATGATGGGAACGGCCTCCAGGGATTACCTCTCCCTGATCCAGTGGTGGTCAATATTACGAGCATGAAGGGCGCGCCGATTAACGGAGCGACCGTCAATTTCCTTGTCACCGGGGGCGGTACTGCCAACCCGTCTCAAACCACCTCGGACATTAACGGAGAAGTCTCCACACAGATTACTCTGGGTAGCCAACCACAGGAATTCGTCCTGATCAGCTCAGGAAATTCTGAGGTACTTTTATCGATCAATGC
>JASHXQ010000075.1 GCA_030043455.1 Nitrososphaerales archaeon
CTGCCGTCAGGCAGCCAAACAGTATTCACGTTAGCCACTCGCACGGGGAAGAAAAGATCTTCCAGCTCTTTTCGATCGGTGGTGTTGGCTTCCGTCAGCCAGACCTTGCCACCCAATATTCCCTGAAGGGACTTTTGCAAAGACTGGTCCCGCCTCAATGGAGCAAGACTGCCGGGCTCCACAACAAGCACATAATCTCCGTCGACCTGAATTGCCTTTGACAGCGCCATTCGATTGATGTCGGGAGACTTCTCTGCCGCTTTCGTTAGTTTTATTGAAACGTCGACGTCGGATTTTGTTAGCTGGCCCGACCTCAACCTCGCATCGCATTTGGGGCAGAGAACGCCCATCCGCGCGTCGAAGGAACAGATCGGGGTTTTCAAGGACGAAGCATTAAGCAACTTGAGCGTCGCTCTATAAAATCGTTGTTGGTCGAGCCTGAATTTTTCAATCAGACTCGAACCTAGTTTGGGAGCCGGATGGATCCCGGTTTCGGAATTTTTGGAGTCGAATCCTAGGCTTTGGAAGTGACTTCCTTAATCAGCAACGGGATCTCGGAGGGAAGTTCCGCCACTTTCACGCCGACAGCTTCCAAGGCTGCAATCTTCCCTTGCGCGGTTCCGGATCCCATCGATACGATCGCTCCAGCATGTCCCATTCGTTTTCCGGGAGGGGCCTCCCTTCCCGCGATGAATGCCACAATCGGCTTTTTCATGCCCTTCTCTCTGATTCTGGCAGCTAGGCGTTCTTCCGCATCTCCACCGATTTCTCCGATGACTACGAGAGCTTGGGTAGCCGGATCCTGATTGAACATTTCGATGATCTCAACTGTATCCATCCCAATGATGGGATCCCCACCCACACCAACAGCAGTGGACTGCCCTAAACCGGCTTTGGAAAGCACCCACGCAATCTCATAAGTTAGCGTCCCGCTTCGCGAGACGATCCCCACATTCCCCTTCGAGAAAATTTCTCCCGGCATAATGCCGAGCTTGCATTCCCCGGGAGTCATGACTCCAGGACAGTTAGGGCCAATGATTGTCACACCCCGATCCCTCGCGTAATTAACGAACTCCAGGGAATCGTGTACCGGCACATGTTCCGTAATGTCCACGATCAGTTTAAGATCCGAATCGAGAGCTTCAAAGATCGCGTCGGCATTGAAAGGTGCGGGAACAAAAATGATGCTCGCGTTGATTTCGGGGTGCACCTCCACCGCCTGTTTTACAGTATTGTAAATCGGGACGCCTCCAATGTCCATCCCGGCTTTTCCGGGAGTTACCCCAGCGAGAATTTTCGTACCGTACTTCAGCATCGCCAAGGTATGCGAGCTCCCCTCTCTACCGGTAGCGCCTTGTACCAGCGCCCTCGTGTTTTTATCGACTAGGATGGCCACTTTAACTCCACCTTCCTTCGTGGGCGGATTTAACAGCAGCCTCCGCCGCCTCTTCCATGGAATCGAGATAGGCAATCCCGTTTTCTTTTAGAATTCTCCGACCTTCCTCCTCATTGGTCCCGACCATCCGGACGGTAATCGGAATTTGAAGCTGGGACTCTTTCAAAGCTCGCACGAGGCCATTCGCTACATCGTCGCACTTTGTGATCCCACCGAGCACGTTCAGAAATACCGCTTTGAGATTTTTCTGTTCCAGACATAGCTTCACTGCACGGTAGACGCTCTCCGCACTCGACCCACCCCCCATGTCGAGAAAGTTCGCGGGTTTTCCCCCAAAGTGGGCGATAACGTCCAATGTAGCCATGACAAGGCCAGCACCATTTCCGATAATCCCAATGTCCCCATCCAGCTGCACGAAAGCGATGTCCAGTTCATGAGCTTCTGCTTCCAGCGATGAAAGTTCATCATCCCCCTGATCGTACTCCTTGTGTCTGAACAAAGCGTTGTCGTCTAGAGTTATTCTCGAATCTAGAGCGATCAAGGAACCATTTGCCATGAGGGCCAAGGGATTTGACTCTGCAAGGTCCGCGTCCACCTGCTGAAAAATGCCATAAATCTTCGTGCAGATGGTTGAAAACTGCCCCGCAGCCTGATCGCTCAATCCAATCGAGAACGCGGCTTGCCTTGCCTCGAAAGGTTGCAATCCGATCAAGGGATCAACATCTCGCTTGAAAATCTTCTCTGATTCGGTTTTGGCGAGCTCCTCAAGATCTACTCCCCCCTCCGAGCTGGAAATTAGAGTCACGGCCCTGTTAGAGCGATCCACGGTGAAACCGAGGTAGAGCTCCTTCTGTGCCTTCTCAGCCTCGACAACGAGCACGGAGGCTACCTTGATCCCTTTGATAATGGATCCCAACATGGCTGAAGCCACGCTGAAAGCCTCATCGGGAGTCTGGGCCGGTTTTACGCCGCCTGCCTTACCTCTCCCAGCGACGAGGATCTGAGCCTTAACGACGACAGGCTTTCCGATGCTCGTCGCCGCTTGCCGCGCTTCCTCAGGAGTCTTACATAGTGCTCCATTCGGGACAGGAATTCCCGACCTTTGAAAAAGTTCGCGGGCTTGGTACTCGTGAATTTTCAAAACAAATCAACAAACTCTAGAAGATGCACCTTCTGCACTCTCAAATCGCATAAAAGTCATTATCGGACGCCAGAGATCTTAGACTCGTTTTTTTGCCCCATCAAAAAAATGCGCTAAATTTTCTATTATTTTCCCAGAGACTAAACGGTTAAATGGAATGCTTTCGTAAACTACTCCCTTAGCTCTGTTGGAAGTGCAAGAAAAATATGCCAATCACTGATGCTACCAAGAAACAAATCGCTCAGAAACGAAGATTGTTCTTCAAGATCTGTTTGGTCTGTGGCGCAAAGAATTCGATCTCCGCCACCCGCTGCAGGAAATGCAAACACGAAGCTCTCCGTCTGAAAAACAGAGCCCTCGGCGTGAAGAAGTAAGCGGCTGAAACACTTTTCAAAAATGGGGCGGGTAATTGTATCAATACAATTAAAACCCCAGTTTTGAGGCTCGTTGTTAACTAGGGCGTGTGGTCCAGCCGGTCTAAGACACCGCTCTCACACAGTTAGTAATAGTGTACCGGGAATCGGCGGTTCGAATCCGCCCACGCCCACTTTCCCTGATTTGTTATCTGCTCGACGTAATTCAGATTAACAAAGAAGTAGAGAAAGCATAGAGATTTCCGTCAATGGAGAATACGATCGTCGAGGCTGTAGCCCGAAACGGGTCCACCAAGCCTTTTTTCAAACCCACGTACAATGGTTATAGTATAGCTAACATCCCAGAAACTGCTGCACAGTTTCTGGGGGTTAGGGCAACTAGGCCTCTGGCTGATGAGAAAATATCGAGTTATTCCGGAGACACGGAACATGTAGTACTGCTCCTGCTCGACGGTTTTGGCGCTGCCCAGCTCCGATTCGCAAGGGAACACTACGGAGTCCCTTCCTTCGAACAATTATTCTCCAGGGCAGATCATCTTCAGATCTCGTCGGTGTTTCCATCTACCACCTCCACGGCCATGTCGTCGCTACATACTGGTCTCACGCCCCAAGAGCACGGGGTTATCGGGTACACCATGTTCATCTCCCAGCTGGGCGCCATCACGCAAATGCTTCGGTTTACTCCCGTTTTGGGCGGCAGACCGGTATTTGATTCGGGATTGGATCCTGAGACCTTCCTCGAAACGAAGACCATCCACGAGCGATTGGAGGATGCAGGGGTATCTTCGACAGTTTACACCCCATCCCACATACTGGACAGCGGCCTGTCACGTATTACGTACCGCGGCGCGGAGATTGAACCCGGCTCCAGTTTTACGGATTCGGTCTTGAGACTCAGGAAGAATCTGGAGGGTGAGAAAGGTACTTCGTTCCACTTTGTTTACTTTGCATCACCTGATACGGTGTCTCACGCGAGAGGGCCGTACACTGAAGTGTTTGCAGCGGAATTGGAGGCAATCTTTGCTGTCTTGTCGAAACAGCTTTTTTCCAAACTAAATAGTGAGGTGGGTAAGAAAACCACCCTGTTAATCTCAGGCGATCATGGGGCCACCAGAGTTAGAAAAGAGTCAATACTAGACGTGGCGGATTATCCCGAGCTTACGGAAAACTTTCGGCTGCCCCCGACTGGAGATTCACGAGCTTCGATACTGAACCTCAAATCGGGAACGCAGGATAAGATCCGGACCTTCTTCGAGGAGAGATTTCCCGGAGAGTTTGAGGTCATGGATTCGTCTAGATTACTCTCCGAGGGCTATTACGGACTGGGTCGCGTGAAGGGAGAAACGCCCAGCCGTATCGGAGATCTGGTGGTTCTAGCCAAACAGGACAACGCTATCGACAACTCGAACATAGAATTTCACAAGGGGGAGATCCCGGGAAGACACGGCGGATTGAGTGAGGAGGAAATAAAAGTGCCCCTCATCGTGTCGCGCCTCACCAGCTAGAGTGATCGTATTTGCTCCGCGGGGTTGTTTCGTAAAGCTGGATCAAGACACCCCTCGTGCTTTTCGGAGAGATGAAAGCTGTCTTCCAGTGAGGATCCTCGTAGAACTCGTCGGTGATCCGGAGACCCTTCGAGGTAAGATAGTCACTTGCCTGGCGAAGGTTTTCGACTTGGAACGTCAGGTGATGCAATCCCTCACCCCATCGGGAGAGGAAACGGGTCAGAAAACTTTCCTCTCCGGCTATAGGCTCGAGAAGCTCGATCTTCTGCCGGCCGAGCTTGAACTGCGAGAATAAGTAATCATTCGTCGTGCCTATTTCTTTGTAAATCGTGACCTCTCCAGCCAGTATATCTCTGTAGATCTTTAGGGCAGAGTCCGTATCACGGACTGCTAGACCCACATGATCGAATTGCTTCAGAATCTCCTGCGTCATCCGGAGATTCTAGATTCGAGAACTTTTAGAAAGTATTACTGAGTCAGTTCGCCGCGGTAAGTGTCTTTGCTTGGGAGGCAGCTTCCTTCGTGGCCTTGAAGGATAGACCGCAACCACACGAAGATGCGGCATTGGGGTTGTCTATCTGGAAACCGGATGTCTGCAAGTTTTCCACGTAGTCAATCTTCGATCCGCGTAGATAGATCAGACTCAACTTGTCCACGACAACCTTGACTCCTTTTGTTTTTACCACTGCATCGTCATTGGAAATCGAGTCATCAATGGACATTCCGTACGACATTCCGGCGCAACCACCACCAGAAATATACAAACGCAAACCAGCGTCTGGCTTCCCCTCTTTGACAAGGAGAGTCTTGATCCGATCCACTGCTGAGTCTGTCAAAATCAGCTGCTCGGAAGTGCCGTTGATTAGGGAAGACATTCTTCAGACAGCAATATTGACCGTTTCAGGAATATATCTTTTCTTCCCGATCAAGAGGAAGCGGGCTGCGCGAAACTCGCAGTCTCCTCACGAATTCCATCTTTGGTAACGAAGAGTAGGTCCACACCGTCTCCACTCTGCACATCTCTCTTGATCGCCGAACGGATTGCCCGAACTGCTAGATTCTTCGCCTGCTCTTCAGTCATGTCCTCGGAATAGCCGTTTTCGACCAGACCGATCGCAATTTCAGCGCCAGAACCCACAGCGGCATAATCATCCGGAATCAAAGAGCCAAGAGGATCAAGGATCCAGATCGAGGGCTTCGCGCTAATTCCACCGATCATGACCTGCGTAATCATGGGCGCATATCGCCGCTCGAACATGATCACCGACAATAGCTTTGCAATCGAATTTGCGGGCAAAGGTCTGCGCAGCTCCAGTTCACGGAGCCTCACGTAGGACTGCAGTTCTTTGATCAGAATCTGCATATCTCCAATCATACCAGCGCACGCCGCGCCGACGTAATCCGTAACCTTGAAAGTTTTCTTCGCAGTCTTGCTTACAATGAAGGTGCCGAGAGTGACTCTTCTTTCAGCTCCCAGAACGAGACCATCCTTGTAACAAATTCCAACAACTGTGGCTCCCGGGATGTAAGCTTCATTGAAAGCCATAAAAAAACACTATTTAACGCACGAGAGCCCGTCCAACCTAATTAGGCTTTTCGGGTGATCCGACGATTTCTACCAGAAATGCATCACCGGATTTTTGCGTGTGAATTTCGCAGCTCGTGAGTTTCTTTGCAACTTCGCAGTTTGTGAAAAAATGGCTGGTGAGATAAGATGTCCTGTATTGACTTTTTCCGGGGACG
>JASHXQ010000001.1 GCA_030043455.1 Nitrososphaerales archaeon
CGTACTTACCGATCAAGATCTCGCGGGTGGAAATACGCAAAGCTCAGACAGGATCATACCGATTTTACTGGCTAGATAGGTATTCTTCTTTGGAAATCGGGAAGCATGAAGCGGGGTAAAACCCTTCAGGAGGTCATACCGTGGTACTTCTTCAGGTGCTCGAGGTACAGCGACTCTAGATCGTCATGGAGATTTCCCTCCTGCAGGCGTTGCCAGACAGATTCGCAGAAAACGCAATTGTACTGCTGGGTACGGAGCTCCCTTGAGAGACCCTGAGAGACGGTTTCCATGCCGATCCACTAGGTAAATCCAGCATGTAAGAAATCTGGGTGAATGCTGAAAGAGAGATCTCTTCGATTCTCTTTTTCACCATAAGTGGTCACGAGCTGCTTAGTAAAATGTCTCTCAGTAGCTCTGGTTTCGGATAGGGAATGACCGGGTAAACTCTCTGAGGGCAAACTATTCGTCGACTGAAACAAATTTGCTTCGGCGAGCTTCCGCCGAAAGGCAGAGATCACGAAGATTTTTAAAGCAACAACGGTCGCTAATTCTTCCAAAGTTTCCCTTCGTAGTTGGGCTCGCACAATTCGTTTATGTTAGGATGAGATTTTGTACTAAAAGTATCGCGGGCACAGAAAGAAAGGGAATTATCATAGGGGAGTTTTTAGTTTCGATTGCCAACTATTGATCCCGTCCAGCTAGTACGTTCGGCGTTAGAGAAGAACCGAGAGATACCAGCGGTTTTGGACGCTTATTCTCAGTTCCTCGATTCTCCGATCGGACCCATCGAGCTCAGGAACCTCTCAGATGTGTTTGAAAGGATCCAGGATAATCTCTCGCAGCGGTTTCCGGAGATAGCTGCAAAGCGTGCCGGGAACGCGGCGAGGAATGACATTGCAGCGTTCCTGAATGCCACGAATGGAGATCCAGATCGCCTAAAGCAGATCCTTCGTGTTGAGCTTTTGCCCTACAAGGAGACCATGATCGTATCAATTGCCGAGCGTTTTTCGAGGATGAACTCGGAAGAAAGGCGTGCAGTAGACGCCACTCTAAGGCTGATCTACAGATCTTCCTATGACATCCTGTTCAGAGCGGATGCCGGAAAGCAGCTTGCATCCAGTGGAAAAGAGTTTGAGAAATTCTTCGCTGGGGTAAAGTCACAGTCGCCCACCATCAGAGAACTCCGCTACGAGAACCTGATCGTGGAGAAGGCTCTATTCAACAAGCTCATTTTGAAGGCACAGGACCGCAACTACTTCGTCTGGATTCCCTCGTTCTTTGCGAAGGAAGGAGCTTCGCCCCTGATTTCGAGGGTCGCGCTAACAAACGAACACATTATGCTGGCCCGGTTGCATGAGCTTCCCTTGAATGCTGAGAACCTGGACGAGTTCTTCCGGGCGATCACCGATAACCTGGGCGTTCTCGGGAACAATGTTTCCATTCCGGAGGAGCTCTCGGATTTTGCTCAGCATGTAGGAAATTATCAGGTAGTTCCTCCCATTGATTTGGACGACGTGTTTGCCTTCATGCGGGAGGAAGCAGAGAAGAAGGAACGCGCGCGGCTCGCAGAAGAGCAGAAACTTCGTCTACAGGAAGAAAAACTCAGAGAGGAGCAGAGCAGGAAGAATGAGCAGTTCCGGCAGCGCTTCCGTCCGGTGGTGGAGCAGAGACAGCAGGCCGTTCAGCAGCTCCAACAAGTGGCTACAAGCGATGGTAAAGATACAGTCTTTTTGGGTCAGAGGTTGGATTTCGATCAACTAACGAACGCGATCAACCGGCGACTTCCCGAAAAGGAACTGCCGGCGCAGGTCAAGCAGGTGGGAGAATTCTACCTCCAGTTGCCTGATTTCAAGAAGAACGTTGCCATCGTGGGCTCGTCGGGTTCAGGTAGGAGTGCGTCTGTCAAGCGGCTCCTGGACGGGATTGCAAAATCCTCGTCGAAGAGGATCATCGTGATCGATCAAAAGGGAGAGCACCGGGGCCTTGCTTGGAAGTACGGGTGGAAGGTGTACTCCTTTGCGGCCGACTCGCAGGCGAAAGAGTTTCAGGTCTCGATTTTTTCGAAGGACGGCGATCAAGAGGCGAATGCGGCTCTGGGAGCCGATCTACTTCAGGAGTGGTTCAATCAGGGTTCGCTGAGCGCTACCGATCAGCAAAAGGAGAGAATTGCATCTCTCATCAGAGCACAGCAAAAGGAGAACCTCAATCTCGTTGTAATTTCGGGGCAGATGATTCAGGAACCCGAGCTTGCAGAGCTGGGTCAAAAATTGAAGAAGGGCCTCGTCTCGAAAAGCGCGTTTTCGAGGATTTTTTCAGACGCGGGATGGAAGGACGATGCGAGCGGGAGTCTCATCTTCGACATCTCCGGGAGGGGTTTGAGGGATCCCACGACGAGAGAGGAGCGGCAAGTAATCTCGGTCATCGTGCTCCGCGAGCTTTTGAATGCCTCAGTCAAGGATGCGATCATTGTAATCGAAGACACGCTGGATCGATTCAAAAGCGAGTCCCTGAAGTCGAGGACGATCGAGCTAGTGAAAAAACTACTAGTGAACGGGAATACCATTATCGCCACCTCCAGAAGTACCGTGCGAGATTTTTTGAGCGAGAACATAGTAGAAGTTTTACACCGGCTTTCCGGCGAGAAGATCATCACAGAAGAGCTGGCTAACTTCGAGAGTGACATTCCTATACTTACCCTCCAGAAGATCGTACCCTTCCTCGCGCGGGGTTACGTGATTACTTCTAGGTACTCGATCGCCGGAGGGGACATTCGCTCTGCAGGCGTTCGGATCGAGCCACTGACGTTTTCCTGATCTCGAACGAACCATGTCTTCGACCATTCAGGAGAATCGTGTCGAAGAAAAACAAGATTACTCGGTAATCGGAAAGCGAGTGCGCAAGTACGACTCTCTCGAAAAAGTAACTGGAAGAGCGCAGTTCCTCCTAGATCTGAAGCTTCCAGGAATGCTGTACGGGAAGATCCTACGTAGCCGCTACCCTCACGCAAGGATTCTCTCGGTGGACACCTCGCGTGCGGAAGCTCTGGAGGGAGTCTATGCAGTGATCACCGCAAAAGACACACCTAAGATTAAGTTCGGATTCATGAAGGACAACCTCCCCTTGAAAGACGTGGAAGTGCTTTCAGTCCGTGATGAAATAGCTGCAGTTGCAGCTGTGGACGAGGAAACGGCTGCTAGAGCCCTCGACCTGATCGAGGCGGAATACGAAAAACTCCCGGCTTATTTTGATCCTGTCCAGGCGATGGCCCCCGGTGCCGTCCAGCTCCACGTAGAGGTGGAGGGCAACATTGCGAAAATCCCCTTCAGTTTCAAAGCCGGAGATCCGGAAGCGATTTTCAAGCGAAAGGGCTTGGTCATCGTTGATAATTCGTTCAAAGTCCACTTCATGACGCATACCGCTCTCGGCACGATGGGAGCTCTTGCATCATGTGATGCCAACGGGAACCTTACGATCTGGGCGAACACCCAAGCACCATTCATGTACCAGCGCGAGCTCGCAGAAGCTCTCGGCCTCCCAGGAGAGAGAGTTCGGGTGATCCAGCCCTTCATCGGAGGAGCCTTCGGTCGCGGGATGGACCTTTATCCGGTAGACGTCATCACTGCTCTTCTTTCCTTGAAAACTGGAAGACCCGTAAAAATCCTATACTCTCGCGAAGAAGACCTCAGCTACTCACCCACTCGACAGCCCGCCCTAATAAAAATCAAGACCGCCGCCGACGAGACGGGAAAACTCCTCGCGCGAAAAGTAGAAGTTTTCTTGGACATCGGGGCGTACGTCTCTTGGGGCGCTTTTGACGCCCGGGTGATGATGGCGACAACTTCTGGCCAGTATCGCGTAGAGAACATTCAGTTTGACGCGTGGCCGGTGTACACAAATAATCCATCATCCGGGACGATGCGAGGGGCAGGCAATCCGCAGATCAATTTCGCAATTGAATCACAGATGGATATTCTGGCTGAGAAGCTTGGCATGGATCCTGTAGAACTCCGGTTGAAGAATGCCAATCATCCCAGTGAGGTTACCTCGCAGGGAATGCGGATTACAACGTGTGCCATGGAAGAGACGATCAAGTTGGCGGCCAAAAAGATCGGATGGAAGGGGACCCATCACGAGCGCAGAAACAGAGGCATCGGATTCTCTACCCTTTTCCACGTTGCCGGCGGGGCTCGAGTTTATCGGTCCGATGGATGCGGAGCGATTGTGAAGATTGACGATTTCGGCAAGATAACGATTCTTTCGGGAGCTTCTGAGATCGGCACCGGGTCTGACACTTCGATCGCGCAGATCGTTGCAGAGGAACTGGGCGTGCCTCTTTCCAGAGTGGAATTGATCAACAAGGACACATCCTTGAAGCCGTGGGATGTGGGGATTCACGCCAGCCGGGCTACTTTCGTCGGGGGGAATGCTGCACTTGCGGCCGCAAAAGACGCAAAGATGCAGCTTCTACGATTGGCAGGAAGAGAGCTGGGGGAGGATCCGGCCAATCTGGAGATTGTCGATGGTAAGATCGCCACCGCCGATGGAAAGAAGCGATTGGATTATGCTCGCTTGCTTCGTCGAGCGCATTTCAGACAGGGTGGTTCTATGATCATGGCCTCCGCCTTTTACGATCCCCAAACGGAGATGGCGGATCCGGATACCATGCTGGGCAACATCTCGATGGCATACGCTTTTGGCACTCAGGCAGCTCTGGTGGAAGTTGACGAGGACACCGGCAAGGTCAAGGTGCTGAAGATCGTCGCCGTGCACGATGCTGGAAGAATTCTGAACCCTAACGGAGCCGAGGGCCAGATCGAGGGTGGAGTTGTGATGTCTCTGGGCTATACCTTGATGGAACAGTTGCTGCTGGACGAAGGTGTGGTCGTAAATCCCAGCTTCGCGGACTACAAGCTGGTCACGACTCTCGAGGTCCCCGAGATCGAAGTCGAGTTCGTGGGAAGTCCAGATCCGGCTGGACCATTCGGTGCAAAGGGTCTGGGAGAACATGGATGTATTCCCACAGCGGCCGCGATTGCGAACGCCATCTATGATGCTGTCGGAGTGCGGCTCTTTGAGCTACCGGCTACGCCTAACCGGGTGCTGCAGGGGATATTGAAAGAAAATCTCGGCCCCTCAGCCTGAACGTTCATCAAAGACCCTTTTGGTCTTTCCTACTTCCACACGGGATAAGCTGTTGGGCTCGACTACAGATACCCTAGGCGAGAAAAGTAGAATATCGTGCAGCTCTTTTTCCAGACTCTTTCCCAGCTGATCTTTTGTCGCGGGATCGAGTGCAGGATCCTTTGCCTCGACTGTTATTGTCATAGAATCCATCGAATTCACTCGGGTCACATGGATCTGATACTCGGTTCCCAGATCCTTTCGCCGGAGAAGGATCGTCTCCACTTCGGACGGCCAAAAGTTCACGCCTGAAAGTTTCAGCATGTCGTCGGCGCGTGCTCTAATTTCAGAATACTTTTGATGAGACCGGCCGCACTCGCAGGTGGTCTGATCGAGGAGTTTTGATATATCCCGGCTCCGATAGCGAATCAGGGGCATCGCCTCTCTCGAGAGAGTCGTAAACACCAGCTCTCCTTCTTCCTCGGGGCCGAGAACCTCCCCGGTCTTCGGGTCAACCACCTCGGTGAGGAAGTGATCCTCCCACATGTGCAATCCATCGTGCACGTAACAATCGTTGCCTACTCCCGGGCCGCAGAGTTCCGTGGAACCGTAAATGTCGTAGGGTTCCATGTCCCAGAGATCTGACAACTTGCACTTCATCTCGCGTGTCCAGATCTCGCTGCCGAAGCTGCCCTTTCTAACCTTGGTATCCTTCCTCGGATCGATCCCCATCTCCTCGGCTACTTCTGCGAGCCGGAAGGCGTACGACACAATGGCGGAAAACATCGTTGTCCCAAAGTTAAGCATGAAATCGATCTGTCGCTTGGAGAATCCGGAGCTCGAAGGGACGATCGTGCATCCAATTTTTCTCGCCCCGTGGTAAAAGCCGAAGCCCCCGGAGAACATTCCTAGACTCGGAGTGATTTGAAACACATCCCCGTGTCCCAATCCCGACATTACAAGAGATCTTGCTGCAACTTCTCCCCACTCGTCCAGATCCTGCGCGGAATGCAGTCCCAGCGTGGGAGTTCCCGTCGTGCCGGACGTCGCATGCATCTCCACTACTTTATCTCTCGGGACAGCTAGCATGCCATACGGATAATTCTGACGCAAATCGTCCTTCGTTGTGAAGAACTTTAGCTTTTGAAAAACTGAGAGCCCGCCCAAATGATCCGGCTTCAACCCCGCTTGATCTAGAGCTTTTCGGTAAAAGGAAGAATTATCGTAGGCATAGCGAGTGGCCTGCCGTAATTTCTTCGCTTGAAGTTCTCGAAGCTCGCCCTTCGGCAAACGCTCGAGCTTCTCGTTATAAAAGGGACCGAGTTTCCCGGACAAATATCTGACGCTGAGGTTTGGGTATGAAATTGACTTTTACGTTTTAGTTACCATGACGGAGTTTCATCGTATCCTTGGCAGAGATTCGCAGCTGCACTTTCGAAATCCTGCCCGCTAAAGATCGACACGTGACAGGAGTTGGAGAGTTTCTTGGTGTCCTCCGGAATGCGGGGAACTGCAGTGAGGAGAATCGCTCTCTGTGCCTCAAGCTCGAAGGAGATCATGTTCATTTTGAGAACATCTTCGATAGAAACTTCGGCGTCCTTGGAGAATCTCACGACGACATTGGACTGCTTCATTTCCGTTTTGTTTGCGAAAAGATCTACCGGGTACTCCTGACCAGAGATGCCTTTCACTGAAGTTAGTTTCCGCACGGAATAACCTCGCCTTGAGAGGAAACCCTCTACAGCATCCAGGGCTTTGGTTTTCTCGGGGG
>JASHXQ010000076.1 GCA_030043455.1 Nitrososphaerales archaeon
ATAGATAGTTAGATTAGTAAAACAATTTTCGCCTTCGATTTAGGGCGCAAGCGCCCTAGCTGAAAAGATTTGCGAGGTACGGGATTCGAACCCGTGTTAGAGGCTTTTTCTGACGCGTTTCATGGGAAGCCCCTGTCCTAGGCCAGTCTAGACCAACCTCGCACGGGAGTGACGGAGTTTCCTTAAACTAGGCGCACTATTTTCGATAAGTTATTCAGATTATCGTGGGAGCTCAATTCCCAGGTGTCCCGGGAGGCGCTAAATACCTTCGTTGCTCCGCCGGAAGCGAATGGTTCCGTCCTTCAGAACCATATCATAGACCTCGTTCACTTCGAACCGAACGCCTAAAAGATCGTACTCACTTTCGCTGAGAAACAAGTTGATTTTAGGCTGATCTCGCATGGGAAAAATGCCCATAGATTGGAACTGTCCCATGATTCCCTTGATCATGTTGGACTCTTCGGTACCCCCGAATGGACCGAACATCTGGGGCTGCGGCCTCTGCTGTTTCACCTGTACGAGTTTGATGTTTTTCCCAGCCTTTCCGGTGTCCGGATCGGTCATGCTTGTGATTTCGAAGACTTTCACCTTTACAGAATTATTGCCGGAACTTACTGAACTTTCCATTTCTGATCACACATCACCCTCTACGTTCAAAGTACCCTCGAGCTCCTCCCGACCCGTGCCTACGGTGGGGGTCTCAAATTCGGAAGCTGGAGGACCGGCTTCCTCTCCCATCTCTGCTTTGGCGAGCAGCTGATCGGTGTACTCTTTCGAAAGCACTCTCGCTGTGAAAAGATTTACCAGACTGTTGGTCGAGGATTCCCCCGTAAGTTTTCCGAGTTCCCCGCGGCTCTCCCGCCATTTCAACTTCGTGTTACCACTCTTGCTGACGTAAATGATTCCCAGGATGTCTCGGGCATTTACGAAAGTAATGTCCCTAATTTTTTTGAGGCTGACCTTATCTGCAGCTTCAATGTAGATAGAGCCGGTTTCTCCTTCTTTTTCGGGGAATACCTCGGGATCTCTAAAGTACCCTTCGGGGATGAAGGACATGCAAGTGCTCTGAATCAAAAACCTCCGGAAATTTTCCAAAGTGCAGGTAGTCTCGATATTCACCAATTTTCTTTTCAACTTCTCCTGAAGGCCAAAATTAGCTTGTGAAAGAGGGAAAGACCTCGGTCTTGAGATTTGAGATTCTGCTCGAGGCAAATATAATTATCTTGTGGATAAACGGCCATTTTCGCCGAGGGCCATGAAGACAATAGCCCGTTGAGCGCCCAAAGCGCGATGAGAACGATCTTGAGTTCGGAGCCCTTTCACATTTATGCGGCTGACCAAAAAAAATCCTCCAACTTGGTTGCGCCCAGAATCTCGTCGAAGTCGTACCCCATCGAACTCAAGATTTGATCAAAGGTGCTTCGCATGTATTCGATGTATTTGTCCACGTCTATTTCATTTGGCTTTGCCATCTTTGCGGGCTTGGCCCCGTCAGTAGTATTCGTCTTGACGAAGGAGATAATGTCTCCCGCCCGGATGTCTTTACCAGATCTCTGAAGCTGCAGAGCAGCACGCACGTGTTGGGGAACAGAATCCCGGTAACCCGCGATATCCTTGCCGATCATCACGTTGAACGCTAGTTCCTCCATCGAGATCTCATGGTTCTTGAGCCGGTTATAATCGTCGGTAAGACGGGTCTTGATCTCCTCTCTAGCGGCTTCAAAATCGTCAGGGGTCTTGATCTTGCTCAAAACATCGAGCATGTACTGGAAGGAGTCTTTGATGAATTGCGGAGTCTGGGACTTTTTCCCCGTGAGTCCCTTGATATCCACCGTACCATCCTCGAGGACTCCGAAGTAATTCTTCTTACGCTCGCTCATCGCGACATATCGGTACACCTTGTCCACGTCCAGCTCTATTCCGAGGTTAGCGTGAGTCCAATTCGACACTTCCTTTATCTGATCTTCTGAAGGTGCTTGAATGAAGAGACTGTCAGTATCCGAATAAACCACATCAACGCCCAACTCCCGGCATTTTTGGATCGTCTTCGTTATGGCGTTACGCCCTAATGCCGCCACAGCATCGGCTGCAGGCAGACAGTACAGGGGGAAACTCTCAAATCCAAGGACGCCATAGGAGGCATTTAAAATCACTTTCAAACCTTGGCTGACTACCTTGTAGAGATCCTTGTCTTCCCTGGAAAGGGTCTTGCTTCTGGTTAGGCCCTTGTAATAATCCACCCGCAGATCGCGAAGGGACCCTACAACAAGAGACTCGATCCCGCGGCGCTTTGTACAGGTCCAAGTATCAATTCCCGGAACGACGTTACTTCTGCACTCGGGGTGTACGCAATCCACGGTCTCGTACGAAATATTGTTGACCTTGATCAGTGACGGGTACAAGGATGCAAAATCGAGCACGGACACGTTAAAGTGCACCCCTGATTTGGGCTCGATTACCAGCCCTCCCTTGTACTTCTTTCCCTTGATGACTGCTTCCGACTTTGCTCCTCCCTTTTTCTTCAGTTCTTCCGGTCTGGGGATTAGGGCGTTCTGTCGACGATGTTCAAAGTAGAGCATGCTGCGGATCCAGTTGGACACGCCCAGCCGCGAAAGATCGTCAATGGGCATCTTACCTACCCTTGCGATGACCTGGAGGACTTTCATGAGAACCTCATTCCAGATCGACGCCAGCCGGTAAGTGAGGTCAGCATCTTGGAGATTGTATCGCGCGAGTTCGTACAGCGGCAGGTCGTTGATAGAGCCCTCGAATTCTACCTTGGACTCTCCCAGAAGTCCATCCGCAATCCCGTCCAGAGTTTGCTCATTGTATTTGTTGGAAAAGGCGTAGATTTTCAGGGAGCGGTTGTTGAACGTCTTATAGAGGTCGATGTGAACCCCGTGCCGCAATCCTGCAAAGTTGTTCCCCAAGACAACGGGGACGCATTCTTTCGGGATTGCCATCTCCGGACGGAGCGCCCTATGATACAGGTAATCTAGATCGAAATCGTCTCCGTTGAAGCTCGTAAGGAAGGGGTACTCTACAATATCTCGAAAGACCTGAATCAGTAGGTCTCGTTCCTTTTCAAAAACTAGAACTCGAGCTTCGGCGGGTAGGACTTCTGGATTCCCAGTTTCAAGATCTTCTCTTTTCAGCAGATAGACTATTTTTTCCCGCCTAGAAACGAGCGAAACCGCTACAATGGGATGTTCGGCAATTTTGGGATCGGGAATTCTGTTCTCCAGAGCCCAGACCTCGATATCAATCGCGGCGTGTTTTATGTCCAAAAGGGGCTGGTTCAATAGCGAAGCCCAAGTTTTGATGGCGTTTGCCAGATCAGGTTTTGAAGATTCCAGAGTCCTCCGGAGGGATTCCTCAACCTCCTTTGGCATGTTGAAGGGCACTGGCTCGATTTTTCCGTTGGTAATACGGTAGTGAGCGCCTACGACTAGACCGTTGTCATAGAGATAGTTCTCATAATATTTGATGTCCGCCTCCCAGCAATTGAGGTCGTTTCGAAGACTGGTCTCTTGACCTCCGATTGCAAGCGGATCCTTCGCCACAATTTTGCTGATCGGAATCTCTTTGTCAGAAAGAGGTTCATACTTGGTGATAGTCTCGATTTTTTCGAGGTTGGAGCGCTCCTTCAGTAAATGCCGAAGTTCGATTTCCGGCTGCTTGGAAAAACAGTAGGGTTTGTGCCCGCTTTTGTCAGACCAAAGGTAAATCTGATCTTTGGTAGGGTCGTAAAATTTTAGGACAGCGACCCTGCGCTCTCCGTCGTAAGTCGCCGAAACTAGGGCAGAGCTCTCAAGCTCTGTCACTTCCCGCGTAAGGTCTTTGATTCGATCACGAAGCTTTTGTAATGCTGTGGGTTCCGGTTTGAAGAGTTCAATCCCCGACCGAGCCACTTTCTTCGGCGGTTCTGGAGGCTTTTCCTTCTCGAAGAAAACCTCTAGGCTCGATTGCTGCGACAACGAGATACCCGAATCAAAGAGACGCGATCAGATTAAAACCTACCTGAAAAAAGTGGAGTCGGTTCGGAAATTTTCCGAACCTGTCGGTATTGTCTTTCTAAGAACTGATGATCGGGAGAACGTCCCCGGTGATAGTTTCCATGTTCCGAGCTTGCTGAGTTTGTTGCATCACAACAGAGCAACCACAGCCCGCATGGTGCTGTTTCCCTTTTCGCAAGGTCCCTCGGTAAAGACCCTGTTCAAGGGTATGACCAGAACTCTGCTCCCATTGTTCGATGGGGATCGCATATTTCTGCTGAATCCGGTCTCTGTACCACTCTGGGATGACGTTGAAGGCGCAGAAGGGGATGATTCTCTGATCTGGCGTCACATAATGGATGTCGCACCGCATCAACCTTTCTTCGTCATGATTGTACTTGTCCTGGAAGTGCATCATGCCGAGGAACATTGTCTTCTGGTGGAAGTCTCCGAGCGCCTCGTAATCGTGCTTCACTAGTGCGTTGAACAGCAGCTTCGACAGATTGATCCCGTCTGGAGTCTTTTCCTTGTCGATGAACTTGCTAATATTTGCGAGGATCTTGGGGATGACCACAAGCTTGCTTGCACCACCATTCAATTCGTCTGCCTTGTCTTGTAGATAATTCAG
>JASHXQ010000077.1 GCA_030043455.1 Nitrososphaerales archaeon
CTAAGAGGTGCGGAGGAAGTCAGAGCTAAAGTGAAGTTTCTGGATCTAACTTCTTACAATCTTCCCTTTTGCGGGCAAGAGAGTGAAAGTGAGAATATTGATCGCGTCGAGCGTTTTCGTGCAGATCTTCGGGGAGCAGATGGAATGATTCTCGGCTCGCCTGAGATCCACGGTAGTTTCAGCGGCGTTCTCAAAAACGCTATCGATCTTTCGGGGTTCGATGAATTTGAAGGCAAGATGATCGGGCTCATAGGGGTGGCGGGAGGTCGAATGGGTGCCGTGGAAACACTGAACCAACTGCGTACAGTAGGCCGTGCGCTCCACGCCTGGGTGGTTCCGGACCAAGTTTCTATCGCGGATTCAAGTGAGGCTTTCGATTTGGATGGTAAACCCATCGACGCTCAAGTCGCCAACAGACTGGGGCAGGTCGGGAGACAGGTAGCTCATTTCGCCTTGCTGCACAAGTGCGAGAATCACATGCAGTTTCTCAAAGAGTGGGAGGCTACACCTGTTAGCGACGGCGAAACTGTTCCGGAAATTTCCATAAAATGAATCTTCCAAAAACCGAGGAAAATCACACTTTGGGAATGCCTCGGCAATAGCTAGACCATTTAGTACTATCGAGATTCACTTGCTGAAGGCCATCGCAGCCCCATCCTGGTTACGATAGCTCTGAATCTCGGGTCATGCTTCAGATACATGAACGGTCCCGAAGTCGCTCCGCCTCCCGCGAGATAGCCTTCCTTTCTCTCAAAGGCAATTTCGAGTTCTTGGAAAGTTCGCTCCAGATTGTGCGCGGCATAGGCTTCGGCGATGATGTAATGCATTACTGGTTTTCCAGTTTTATCCATCTCTTCCATTTCCCGGATCAACTTTTCTGCCTCATCCAGGCGACCGGCAAAAGCTAGCATGTAGGCAAGGTGTGAGATCGAGTGCGCGGTGCCGTCCTGACCCAGCTCTTCTTCTCTAATAGCATCCTCCAGCTGGTTTTTTCCCTGATAGGAGAAACCGGCACAGAGGTGCGCCAGCCGGCTGGAAGGTGCCAGCTCCAGAGCTTTGCGACACTCCTGCAAGGATTGGTCGTATTGACCCGCCGACATGTAGACCAGCCCCAAGTTAATGTAAGGCCCAGGGTTCATAGGATCCAATTCTTGTGCTTTCTTCAATTCATCCAGTACCGAATCATCGAGGACGAGATTGTTCGAATAAATCAGGTGCCCTAAATGCGAAAGAGCCATCGACTGACTTGGGTTCAACTCGATCGCCCGGCGGTATTCCCTTTCTGCCCCGGCCCAGTCCCAGCGCATTCTCAATAGGAATCCGAGCTGATCGTGAGCGTCGGCGGAAGTTTCCTCCAACTCTAGTGCTTTTCTCAACAAGGATTCTGCTCGTGGCAGTGCGTCCTCCGACCTTATCAGATCCTCGTTCAGGCGAATGTAACAACTCGCCAGCGCGACATAGGCGGAAGCAAATTCTGGTGCCTCTTCGATAACTTTCTCCAAAACGGGAATAGCTTTTTGACAATCGAGTATCTGTCTCGTGTTCAGTAGAGCCTTTGCCCTAAGATAGAGGGTGAAGGCATCGCTGCTTACCTGAGCTTTCTCTGATTTCTCCGAGAGAAGCCGCAGCTTCATAGCTTTAGAAACTCTCAGGGCTATGTCGGACTGAACGAAAAAGACGTTTTCCAATTTCCGATTGTAAACCTCAGACCATAGATGCTCGTCATTTTGAACGTCAATCAGTTGCACAGAAATGCGAAGCTCGTCGTCAGCCTTCCTGACGCTTCCTTCGAGCACAGCACCAACGTTGAGTTCTCTTGCGATCTCTGCGATGCCTTTCTCGTGACTCTTGTAACGCATGACAGAAGTCCGTGAAATTACGCCCAACCCGGAGACCCTAGACAGAGTGGAGATGATCTCTTCTGTAATGCCATCTGCGAAATATTCATCGGACGGGTCGGGACTAAAATTCGCAAAAGGCAGAACAGCAATCCGCCTCCTTTCAAATCGTCTGGGTGAGCGGCTGCTTGATTCCCAAGGAAGATCGATTTTGAAAATCTCCAGAGGGGTGCTGACATTCTTCAAAGTCCTCATCCCGAGAGTGGATAGTGGCAGACCAAATTTGTTTTCAACGGAATCGTAAACCTGCCGGGTTAGGCATACGCCACCGCTCGGCGCGAGGGATTCGATCCGCGAAGCCACGTTGACCGCATCCCCCGAAATATCTCCTCCAATTTCTACCACATCTCCTACGTGAACCCCGATTCTAAGATGAATTTTCCGATCTTCAGGAAGGGAGAGATTGCGGTCTCTCAGGACTCTTTGAATTTCAAAAGCACAGCGCACGGCCTCTAGGGCACTGTCGAACTCTATTAGAAAGGCGTCGCCGATGGTCTTGATTTCTCTTCCATGGTGAATCGAAAGTAGAGGTCGGACTAGGGCACGTTGTTCTTCCAAGAGGGTGAGAGACAGCGCTTCATTTCGCTGCCCGAGGGCCGTGAAACCCACCATATCTGTGAACATAACGGCTGCCAAGCGCCGGCGAGAGTTCATCTAATCTCCGTCTCTACTAGGAAACTGAGTGAATCTCTTACACACTTGCATTAAAGGCCTCCCGACTAGTCGATTTCAGGTACAACGAGTAAACAGCAGAAAACAGATAAAGTCGAAAGTTCTGCTACCTTCACCTATTATGAATCAGATACAAATTGATGATACAATTTGTAATGAGGTACTAAACCGGGTAGTCAAAGCAAGAACTATCGACTCGGGAATAATTCATGGATTACAGGTTTTTTCAGAGATGCACGTCAAAGCTTCTCAAGCCGGACGGTTGCTCTGTACTAGATGGAATGATGATCAAATAGAGCTCGAAATCTTGAAACGGCCCGAAATGTTTCGAGGAAGGAGAGTTCAAGATCTGGAAGACGAGCAGATAATTCTTTCACGGATGCTCAAGTGTCTGCCCTCACCCGAAACTGATCAGTATTTTCCCGGAAACTGAATCGCCCGGGGATTTAACAGAACCCTCCAAATTTGTTGCGTAAAGCAATAATCGTGCTCGTTTCGATCGCGTACTGGATAGATCTCACATAGAATCAGGGTACCGTAGAAAGGTCGCTACTCGCATAGAATAACAGATGCGACGGGTATTGAGAGTCATGAAATACTGTCTGCGTTGCCGCAATCGGATCTCCCGCCTCCCCACCCCGGTTAGTGTTCCGGTCGAATCTCGGAAAATCTGCAGAAGAAATATCGATACAGATGCGGTGTCCTGCTTTGAAGCGATTTCCCGTCGCCCACATGTCGACCTCCAAGGGGTACACCTTGCCTGGTTTGAGCAGTTCCGGTTCTCCGTCTGCGTTTCGATACCTAGCTCGCAACATTTGATTCTGCAATTGGATCGCCCGGCCATCCGGGAAAACGTCGCT
>JASHXQ010000078.1 GCA_030043455.1 Nitrososphaerales archaeon
CGGGAGAAGCATCGCCAGCCTCTTCGCTGACGAAGGTGCGAAGGTGCTGGTCGTAGACGTCAATTCGAAGGGAGGTCATGAGACCGTCCGACTGATCCAAAAAGCGGGGGGCGAAGCTTCCTTCCTGAGAGCCGACATTGGCAAGAGAAAGGATATGGAAAATATGGCCCGCCTCGCGAAACAGAGGTATGGCGCAATTCACGTACTTTGCCAAAATGCAGGGATTTTTCTTCGAACACTTTTGGAAGACATGTCAGAAGAGATCTGGGACAAAGTCGTTTCCGTGAATATGAAGGGTGCGTTTTTGACCGTAAAGGCTTGCTTGCCTGTAATGAAAGAACAAAATTACGGGAGTATTGTCCTAACATCATCCATTACGGGGCCCAAAGTGGGATGCCCTACTCTTGCTCATTACGGGGCTACCAAAGCCGCGATCGAAGGATTCATCAGGACTGCCGCGTTGGAGCTTGCCAAATACAACATCACCATTAATGCAGTTGAACCCGGGGAGATACTTACTGAAAAAATGAAAGAGGTAAGTGGGGAAGAAGGAGTCCAATCCTTCATGCAATCAATTCCTCTGCGGCGAATAGGCGATCCCAAGGAAGTAGCTTACGCCACACTATTCCTCGCCTCAGACGAAGCTAGGTACATTACCGGTCAATCAATCGTGGTTGACGGAGGTATTCTCCTGCCCGAGTCCAGAATGATCTTCCCTTAGCGTTTGTGATTTCCTTGGACGGATCCTCACCAGTTTTTCTGATCAGGACAAGCATGAGATCTAAGGTGTTCGGATGAAAGGAAACGATTCTAGAAATTTTGATACCAAGAACCAGATTGAGGGCAGTTGATCAATAGATGTCAGAAAAACTTGTGTCAGATTTCAAGAGAGTGGGACAGTTTGTTTTTACCAGCGGCATAACGGGCGAACCAGGAGATGCGGAAACCCAGATCCGCAATATCATGAAGATAGCGAGAGAACGACTGGCTCAGGCCGGAGCTTCAATGGAAACCGTATTCAAAGCGAACGTCTTCCTTTCCGACATCACGCTCCGCGAGAAATATCTGAATCCAGAGTGGAAAAAGGCGTTTCCAAAAAACCCTCCTTTGAGAACCACTGTACAGGTGGGCTTCGCGGAGGGGATTTACGCCGAAATCGAGTTTGTGGCACTAGCCACGAATTAAAAGCCGTTAGTCAAGAGTTACTAAACGCAAGATCCTTTGGTCAGTGAGTCCCTGCCAGAAATCGCATTATGAAGTGCTAATTTTCTTTCTCAAGCGAAGCAGAGAATCTATCTGATTATGAAGGGTCAGGCGGTACTGCAAGATCATCTCTTTCTCGATCCACTCCTTGTCGAGCTTTTCGAGAGCGATATCCATTCTTGAAAGTGCGAGCCTCAACGCGGTGATCGTCAAGTCAATACAGTGCCCCACCAACTTGCTTCGATCCTCCCGCTCGGTCCAGAGACCTTCCAACTGATCTTCAGAGTGAGCGGATCTCTCGAGATTGATCGTCTTTACCAGTTTTCGGACATCTCGGGTGGAGAGTCCCTGATTCTCTATCGCCCTCGCGACCTCTAGTTGGCTGTCGGTATCCAAGTTTAGAAGCTCCTCGGCGAGGCTTGGGAATTTGCGATTGCGCAAAATCTGATCCTGTACTTCCTCAGGAAGAGAAAGTAGGGCAATTCTTTTCGAGATAAACGACGGACTCAGCCCGATCCTCTTCGAGAGTTCTGTCAGTCCTCCCCATCCGCTAATCGTAACATATTTTTGAAACGCCCTTCCCTCCTCTAGCGGATCCAAAGTTTTTCGATCCAGGTTTTCAGTTAGGGCAACTTCGAAGGCCGCCTTGTCGGAAAGTTCCACGACATGACACGGTATCTTGCGCCATCGCAGTTTCTTGCACGCCTCTAGCCGCCGGTGCCCTGCGACGAGGTCAAAGAAATCTTCCAATGGTCTGACGATGATTGGTTGGAGAAGGCCCAGCTCATCGATGGATCTCGAAAGGGCCCCGATGTTGCCGATATCTTTTCGCAGGGGATTGGTCACGCGAATTTCCCGAATGTTAAGATCGTCAATCGGAAGGGAAAGTGAACTTATGCTCATGTCATCACTCTAATGCTTGTTCTGATTCCGTCTCGCAAGACAAATCTCCATCAAATTATCTCATTTCTTCGAAGAAACGACCTTGACTTCCAAGGAATTCAGGATGTTTTCCACGAACTCCTTTGCTCTGACAAAATCCAAGGGATTGCGTCCGATCCCCGAGGATTCGATGCCGAGAAAGCCGTCATATCCTTCTTGAATGAGGGCTTTCAAAACAGGTGGCCAATCGATTTTTCCTTCTCCAGGGGCCCAGTGGTGCTGGATCACTCCATCGTTATCGCTTAACTGGACAGAAAAGATCGAGCGCCCCAATTTCCAGATAGAAATTGGAAGAATCTCTTTCATCTCAAAGTGATGTCCCGTGTCGAAGACAGCCCCGAGATTTGAGGAATCCACTTCTTCCAACAGTGAGATCATAGAATCGGAATTACTGATCATCTCCGTGGGACGGGGTTCGATTGCAAGTCTCAATCCGCCGGCCCTCGCCATATCATTCAGCTCTCCCACGTATGAGCAAAAAGTAGTCCACGCGTCTCTCCAGTCGATCGTCCGATGAAATATGATGTTTGTAGGGGGTCCGGCCGGATACATTCCCTCCCAGACTAATTCAGCGTCCGGTACGGTCGGTGAGGTCAATTCAATGATATCGGCTCCTAAATCTTTCGTAATTTCAATGCATTTCGAAAAATCGTCCATGGTGTAATGCCACGATGCAGAGGACGGAAAGGATTGAAAGATGAAGGGAAAGATAACCTGGGGAATTTGGATATGGAGCTCTCTGCTACCTTGTACCATTGCGTCGATGTCTTTGTTATCGAAGCTGTAAAGGTGCATGCGCGAGAAGAAACCAAACTCCATCGCTTCAAACCCCACGGAAGAAGCCCAATTGAGTGATTCAATGAAATCTTCCGTCGTGGGGAAAACGACGTACCTGCCCCTGTCGTTCCTCGCATAGGAGTTGTCGATATACGTGGAACCGCAGGAAATCTGCAAGCAGTCTGCGGTCTCAGTGTGAAAGATAAAAAGATGTTTCCATGTGAAGATCGGGAATAACAGCAGTCATTGTCTTCCATTGTTCAGAAAATTTCGAGTTGTCCCCCAGATTAGGGGAGACAAAAAGATCGAAGCTCCTAGATCGGTGTCGGGCTAAGAGAAGTTATTAATCTCCGCAAAAAATTTCAGAAAAATTCACTTGAAAATCGCAGTTTTGGGCGGAGGTGTCACCGGCATGTTCACCTCTTACTATCTCAGAAAAGACGGGCATTCCGTGACGCTAATAGACACTCCTTTGGACGGCGCGAGAACCTCCATGTACAATTCCGGGGAACTCACTCCATCGAGTGTGCCGGTTCCCTCCATTGGAATGAGTCTGATCCTTTCCAGATATCTGGGCCGCATGGGGCCGGTCTATATTTCTCCATCCCTGTTCCTGAAGAATCTGCGATGGTTTGGGATCGCCAGGAGGAAGATGCTCACCGGTTATGAGGACGAGATTATGGCGCTCGCCGCCAAAAGCCTCGAAATCTACAA
>JASHXQ010000079.1 GCA_030043455.1 Nitrososphaerales archaeon
CCCTTTCTGAAGGTGGTCAGGACTTCGAGCACGTAGTACAGCATCGCCACCATGAAAGCCACGACAAACCCTCCCAGAACGAGAGTGACGAGGAGCGGAGCTTGAGGAATCAAAAGCTTGGGCGAATTTCTAAGAAATAAGCTAGTAAGGATGATGGTTCTCTCGAACCGAACCCTTCATTCAGGCTTCTAGTTCGCATTATTAGGAACTTCCGACCCGGTAACAGCGGTGAAGTAGAGTAATGACTTACTGTTCCAACTGTGGAGCTACCCTTCCCGATGATCAAGCCAGATTCTGCCCCCGCTGTGGGGCTCCTGTGCTGACAGCTTCTGCAAAAAAGCGGGATTATCAGAAAACTTTCACCGTGGGTGCCAAGCCCCGGCTCGACGTAAAGGTGAGCACTCCCGGCTCGATCAAAGTTGTGAGTGGTGCTGATAGTCAGGTCTCCATCGATGCTGAAATCACTGAGGACGGGAACATCGAATACCGTGCCATTCAGGAGGGAGACTTGATCAGCGTCTGGAGCCGGACCAAAACCTGGGATCCACTGATCTGGGGATCGTATGTCTTTTCCGGTGGGCCGAGAGCCAACATCAACATTGTAACTCCCCGCGATGCGGACCTGAGTCTCGAAACGGTCACAGATCCCATTTTTGTTACTGGGGTTTCCGGAATAATCTCGCTCGAAACCAAGACCAGCAATATCCACCTCAAGGACTGTGCCGGAAAAATTGCGGTGCACACACATACTGGGGCGATCGACCTCGAAAACGTGAATGGATTGATCGACGTCGCAGACACGATCGGTACCGTCAACTACTCCGGTTCCTTGGCTGCCGGATCCAGTTCGGTGCGCACCACCACCGGTGACATTAATATTGCCCTGAGAGGCCCGCAGGATCTCAATATCGACGCTAACACTGTCGTGGGGCGTATCCAGTCCCGGGTGGATCTTTCTGAATCCAAGTACGACCGGGGGCAATATGTCGGTCAGCACATTTCCGGGAAACTTGGATCAGGTAGGGGCCGGCTGACGCTCGACGCCACTACAGGTTCCATTTCTCTCCAGCCGATCTAGGCATATCTCGCCCGGATATAACGGCGGAAGATATCGCAAAATTTGCCGCAACTAATAGGGAGCTGGAATCCCCATCCGTGAAAAAGGACTATCGGGCTTATATCCCGGAAGATTCCCATGAGTACGCTTGAGAACGCACACACAAACAAAGCGCATGTGAAATCCGGTCCAACATTAAATCGCACGCGCAATAAGGCATCGCGATCTCAATTCCGTTCGCTTCCGGAAATTGTAGAGAAAAAAGTGAGCAATAATTTGGCAATCGATACCCTGGTCTTCAAGGACGATGGTAAGGCCTCGTACACGCAGAATCCTAGGATCTTAGGAGTAAAGTACTGCAGGCACTGCAGAGCGTGGCACGATCGGCTCTCGCTCGAAACCGGATTAAGGTTCTGCGCCTTCTGTTATACTACACACCACTCAAGAGCCTGCAGGGCGGGGCTGGGACAGAAGTGTCCGGACCCTTCCATCGATCCGATCCACAACTTTCTGAGCGACGAGTGTGCAAGGAATCAAAAGTTCGACCTCTCTTTCTGCAGTGAGTGTAACTGCTACCACTCGAAACAGGGCTGGAGCATCTGCCTGGAGGCTAATCGCCCCAAGCCCACGTGGAATCAAAGCCGCCTGACGATCTGGAAACTTCGCTGGGACGTCTGCACGACGGACGGGGGCTCTACTATGAGAAGAGAGCGCAGTCTGTTCGACACTTCAGAGCGATCCATGATCACTCCGTACGAGTATCCCTTCTCCAACGGAAAGTTCGTACATCACTGCAAAGTATAGAATTTTTTGGAAAACCAGAGACTCTACTGAGCGACTAGATTTCCTTCGACCGATTCTCCGTTGGCAAAGAATACAGCGTACTGACAAGTCTGCCCGGATTGCAGGGTTGTCGCGGATGGGGTGGCCGGATAGACGGTAACGACGGAAGTCAGCCCGCTGCTAATCGAGTTCCCAAGATGCAATGAGTTAAAGGTCATCTGATTGGACACACTTGAAGTAGCAGAGGTATTGTCCCAGACTGAGATTACTCCGTAGTCAGGGACCTGAAGAACTATCGCGGTGATGTATGTAGTCGAATTGGGATTGTAAAACCCGATAAGAAGACTCGCACTTGCACCGGCCGACGTGGTTGCAGTACTTCCATGGTAGAGGACTGCCTCTGAAGTTTGAATCTGGGTAAGGTTACCTTCAGTCTGTACAAACGTCAACGTGGTTTTGGGAGTAAAGGTTTCCACCGACGTTGATACTGACGTAAAGGTCGTGGGACTAGTTTGCGTGGTGGTCGTACTCAGGACAGTAAAACTGTCGATTGTGGATGTCAATGTGACACGTGGGGCAGTGACGGAAGTCGTGACGACGTTGGTTGTGGTGTCCGTCACCACATGGCTTGACCCGAGATAATAATCAGCGATTCCTATTCCTACTACGGCAACAAGCAGCGCAATGATTGCGGCGGTGGCAACCGACCCCTTCTTCGAACTAGCCAACTAGAAGCGTCGGTATGCAACGGGGTCAGTTCGATCTTAATTATCTTCAGAATATTGAATATTGAGCCTAGATCCTTAGCTGGTTTCACTAGAACCCGTTCGATGGATTTGGGATTATTGGAGACCTCCAAATTACATTATTAGGCGTGAAATCCGGTCGCTGGTTTCACCTTGATTGTGGCAGTTCTTGGCGCTGGAAAAATTGGTGAAGCGGTGGCTAGAGGCCTTGCCGAATCTCCCGGCGTTTCCAAAGTAATCATCACCAAACGCAACCTGACGACGTTGGATGATCTGAAGCACGTAAAGAAAATCGAGATCTTATCGGACAACAAAAAAGCAGCCCAAAAAGCCGAGGTCATCCTGGTAGCGGTGAAAGCCGGGGACGGAAAGCACGTCCTAAAGGAGATCTCAGAGTTTGCGGCTGACAAGATCATAATCTCACTGATGGCAGCTATCTCAATCAAATCCATTCAGAACATCCTCCCCGAGTCGAAGATCGTTAGGGCGATGCCCAATATTGCCGCGACGATCGGAGAAGCGATTACAGCTTATTCTCCCGATCAGAAACTGACAAAGGAGGATCTGGAAAAAGTGAAACTTGTCTTTGGGACCTTCGGTGACAGCCTTCAGGTTCCCGAGTCCCTGATGGATGCAGTGACTGCGCTGAGTGGTAGCGGCCCGGCGTATATCGCGGTCATGATCGAGTCCATGGTAAGCGCGGGATTGAAAGTAGGAATGCCCCGGGACACCGCTTTCAAGCTCGCAACGAAGACCCTTACCGGAACTGCAAACTTGCTCAGCACGAAGGGCATGCATCCGGCAGAGCTGAGAGACTCCGTAACCACGCCGGCGGGAACGACCATTGCCGGTCTCTATGAACTGGAAAAGGGTTCCTTTAGGACGAGCATTATGAATGCCGTCGAAGCGGCTACCCTAGCTGCCCAGAAAGTCGCCCAAAAATTCGAGGACTAGACCCCGGAACTATTCCTCTTTCCTAGTGATGAGCCCCTTATCGATCTTTTCAAGGGTCGCTGCCCAGTTGACGAAGCAGCCCCACATCAAATAGTCCTCTCGCTTTACGTCCGGTTTTTTCTGAGAATCTTCCGGCAATTTTTTTGCTCTCATGAAGTTCAGGTTCCCTTCAGGTATTTGTGGAAGAATTGCATGGTTAACTCCCATGCATCGTCCGCGACTGCCTTGTTGTAAACGGGTCTATTCTCGTTGAAAAAGGCATGCTGCGCCCCCTTGTAGACCTTCATGCCAAAATCTTTCTTGTACTTGACCATCGCTTCCGCGATCGCAGGGATCCCCTGGTTGACCCGCTCATCCTCGCCTGCGTACAACGCAAGTACGGGGCCGGTAATTTTTTCCACAGCTTCGATAGGCTTGGGATTCATCCCATAGTATGGAACCGAAGCTGAAAAGGGATGCATGGTCGAGATCTGGTACGTCAACCCACCCCCGAGACAGAAACCGGTCACCCCCAGTCTCTCGGGATTCACCGAATCTAGGCTCTTGAGATAGTCCGTACAGTTCATCAGGTCCTGCGCCATCTGCTTCTCCATCTGTTCGCGGCCGAGGAAGAAAATCTGCATCACCTGCCTATCAGTACCGGACATGGTCTTCATCAATTCCGGAATGACGTTGGGATCGCTCCGCTTCTCGGGGGGAAGCGTCCACATTACCCGCATCGCACTCTCAATATTTTTCTCGTTCATTACATCGGAATTTCTGGAGAAGAGATTGGGCGCAATCGCGACAAACCCGTTTTCTGCGTACCTCTTCGCTACCCCGCGGATCTGGGGATTGAGACCATAAGCCTCGTGGATCACGATAACTCCAGGGCTTTTTCCTCTGGAATCCGCCGGCGTCGCAACAGCAGCTAGCATTTCAGATCCGTCATCGCACTTGAAAGTTACATCCTTGGAAGATGTGGCCGGCAAAGAAATCACACAAGAATCTGAGCCCAGAAATTCGACATATTAGGATTTTTCAGAGAAGGAGAAAGTGCAGGGAAGTTTAAGAGTGACACCAGCAGAATAATATTTTCCTATTTTCTCGAAGAAGTTGACTCTTATTTAATGAAGGTAATAGCGAAGGCAGAGCAGGTTCCGGACTCCATCTCGACCGAGTCCTTGATGGGAGCTAGCAGGAACAACACTCCACTCACGGTTTCGATTTGCGGCAGTTATCATAGACACCTACGAAAGATGGATGAACTGATCAAGGAATGCAAGAAGCTGGGGATCGAAGTACTGATCCCGAAGTATGCCGTGAAGAAATCTTCCACGAATGGTTTTGTCTATCTCAAGGGTGAAGTAGGGACTCCTAAGCAGCTGCAAGAGAAAAATTTCGATGCGATCGCGAGGAGCTCGTTCATCCTGGTCGTCGATACCCGCGGGTACATAGGCCCCAGCACCTCGATGGAAATCGGATACGCGATCGCGAAGGGGATTCCTATATTCTGTACCGAACCACCGGAGGATTTCGTGTTCAAACTATACACCGAGTATAGCAAGACGTTACCCGAAATTAAAGACCAGCTTCTGAACGCCTAAGTCCGATCCCCGAGAGTCTCCGGCTCCTCTCATCGATTTTCTAAAAGCATTAATGTGTTAGCTGATGACCGCGTGGACTCGAAACCGGGTCCTTGGTTCGAGAACTTTTCACCGTAGATCAGGAGAAACTGAGCAAGTACAATGAGGGCCGTTTGCAGGCGCACATCGATAACAAGTGCGCATTCTGCGGCAAGGACCTGAACGACCTGCGAAGGATCTACTGCAACTCAAAGTGTCGACGAAAATTCGGCACCAAATATCACTACATTACGAACTCGTGGGCGTCTACGCGATGGAGGGCGCTGAGGCGGGATCACTTTCTCTGCGTTATATGCGCAAGGGCCGGGAAGAGGACCTATTCACGCGAGGTAGATCACATCGTAGAGATCGCGGATGGTGGGGGCGAATTCGATCTGAATAACACCCAGACCATATGCAAAAAACATCATCGGCTGAAAACTGCTGAAAATAATCGGCTTAGGGCTGAGCGAAGAAGAATGCTGAAGCCGGTCAACCTCCAGCCAGTGACTATGCCGGCAATAATCCTCGAAACCCCTGAGTTCCAGATTAGCTAGGAAGATCCGATTCTCTTCAAAACGAGCATTGCTCTCAAGGTAATCATCTTGCTAGGTTCGCCGGGTGTTTCGAGGGAAAACGGCGTGGGTGCCTGTTTTGGGTGCTTCGCGTACCACTCGGCTGTACCACCCTCGAGATCCGGGTGCACCGCATCCAGGTTCCACCGGCCGGTTCTTAGGTCTCTTTTTTTCTTGAGTACTGCAAGGGCGTGCTCGAGCCGTTTATCCTGACCGTACCCAAGCCCGGTCATCAGATCCAATCCCACCAACAAATCATAGTAGTAATGAATTGGGTAGTGAAACCGATACCATGGCTCATAGTGGTCACCTTGCTTGTACAATTCGCGCTGCAGGAAAAACTCCGCACCTCTCTCTACTGCTTCCTTCATGCCCTTCGTCCACTTTGCTCGCGGGTAGACCGCGAAGGCCGAAAGAGCTTCCCACGAATCCAGGTTTCGCCCCGTCCCCCAGCAGGACCAGCCACCCAACTTTGCTTGGGATTTCACAAACCATTCAAAGCAGCTCTTCACCACCGGATGGTCCTCGTAACCAAATTTCACAAGAGCCCGAGCAGTATTGCCGGCGGTGCACAGATGGCTCGTCTTCGAGCCATCCATTGCAAACCCCCCGTCCTTCTTGGAAAAGGTGTTGATCCAGAGCTCGCACGATTCTGCAATCCTAGGATCCCGTTTAGTTAGTCCGAGATCTGAAAGGATCAA